>JACRMA010000056.1 GCA_016235085.1 Candidatus Zixiibacteriota bacterium | reverse complement strand
GATGGGAGGGCGAGGCTCCTGCCGAGCCACGCTCCCGCGCGGAAGCGAGGCTCGGGAGGAGCCTCGCCCTCCCCCGGCGGCTTCTCGACCTGATCCGGACAATCACGGAACCATTACTTAATCGCTCTTGTTTCAACAATTGCCACTGCCGCGGCCGGCGGTGGTACGCACTAACGGGTCGGTACGATCGCAGGAAAGAGATCTATGCCCAAAATCGCAGCAGTTGCCACGGCGTCACCGCCCTACACGATCACCCAGCCTGAGGCGCGCGCCTTCGCCGCGACGCATTTTCGTTCACAACGGCGCGATATTGAACGGCTGCTCCCGGTCTTCGATCACTCAGGCATTGAAACCCGGCACCTGTGCGTGCCGGCCGATTGGTACATGTCGCCGCGGACATTCGCCGAAAAGAATGCGCTCTACATCGAGTGGTGCACAAAGCTCGGCCAGGAGGTTGTGCGCGCGTGTATCGACAAGTCGGGGATTCGCGCCAAAGACATCAATCATCTGATCTTTGTTTCCACCACCGGCCTGGCAACCCCGTCGATCGACTCGCGCTTGATCAACGTTCTCAGCCTGGATGCGCACACCAACCGCACACCGATCTGGGGATTGGGTTGTGCGGGCGGGGCGGCGGGCATTTCGCATGCGTATCGCGCGGCCAAGGCCGATCCGCATGCTGTCGTGATGCTGGTCGCGGTCGAGTTGTGCGGGCTGACCTTTCATTTCGGTGATTTCTCGAAATCGAATTTCATCGCGACCGCGCTCTTTGCCGACGGCGCCGCCGGCGTACTGGTCACCGGCGATGCGGTCGGATTGCCCGGTCCCGAGATTCTCGGCGCGCAATCGACCATCTGGCCCGATTCGCTCGATGTCATGGGCTGGAATTTCGACAGCGTGGGTATGCAGGTGGTGTTTTCACGTGCGATTCCGGGAATCGTGCACGAGAAGACACGAACCAATATTGATGAGTTTCTGCGCGTCTACGACCTGACCTTCGCTCAGATCCCGCATTTCATCCCGCATCCGGGCGGCGCCAAGGTGATGGACGCCTATCAGGAGGCGCTGGCCCTCGATGCACACCAGATGTGCGCGGCGCGATCGGTGTTGCGCGATCATGGCAACATGTCGGCCCCGACCGTGCTGTTCGTTCTCGAGAAGACTCTCTCCGACGGATCCGTCCATGCGGACGACTACGCATTGCTGACCGCTCTGGGACCGGGGTTCTCCTCGGAGAACGTCCTGATGCGGTTCTGATCCTCACGCTCAAACGAAACAGTAGAAAGTAGATCAATGTGGCGCGGCCGCCCTCGGCCGCGTTCGATGCGCAGCATCGAACCTTATCTGCGCGCGGAATCGCCCTCACCCCCCACCCAACGCGCTGCCGAACAACGGGTTCCGCCTCACCGCCATCTGCGATAATTAGAATTCCCGAAAAATCCTCAACTTTCCAACGATATTGCCGTAATATCAATGTGATATCACATGATATCAGAGGAGGACTTGCATGATCAAAGAGAAAGAACGCTCGGGGTTTTCGGGCTGGGGAGTGTTGATCCTTGGCATCATCGAAATCGCCCTCACGATTTATCTCGCGGTGGTCACGCCGCCATCATTCACCAAGGGCCTGTGGATATTCCTGGCGGTGGTTGGATTTGTCATCCTGCTGGGATTGTTCATGGTCAATCCCAACGAAGGCCAGGTGCTGCAGTTGTTCGGCAAATACATCGGCACGGTCAAGGCCCCCGGGCTGCGTTGGGCCAATCCGTTCTTCTCGAAGCGGCGGATTTCCCTGCGCGTGCGCAACTTTGAAACGACACGGATGAAGGTAAACGACATCGACGGGAATCCGATCGAGATTGCGTCGATCGTCGTCTGGAAGGTCATCGACACCGCGGAAGCCTGCTTCCATGTCGACAACTACGAGAAATTCGTGGCGATGCAAAGCGAGGCAGCGGTGCGCAATCTCGCGACTCGTTATCCATACGATACGCACATCGACAACCAGATGTCACTGCGCGGAAACACCGCCGCCATTGCCGAGCACATGAAGGGTGAAATCCAGGAACGTCTGATCCAGGCCGGCGTGGAGGTGATCGAAGCGCGCCTCAGCCATCTGGCCTACGCACCCGAAATCGCGGAAGTGATGTTGCGCCGCCAGCAGGCAGGGGCGATTGTCGCGGCGCGCACCAAGATTGTCGAAGGCGCTGTGGGAATGGTCGAAATGGCGCTGGAGAGGCTCGCAGCCAAAAACATCGTCGAACTCGACCCGGAGCGCAAGGCCGCCATGGTGTCCAATCTGCTGGTCGTCCTCTGCGGCGAAAAGGCCGCCCAGCCGGTAGTCAACACGGGAACGATCTACCAGTAGGGGAGTGCAACCAGTGTTGAACTGCCGGCCTGAAAGACCGATTCCGCCCAGTGGGGCTTGGGAGCGCCCCCTCCCTTCCCGTGAGGCTGAGGAGCGCCCCCTCCCTTGTCATCCTGAGGAGCGAAGCGACGAAGGATCTGCTGTCCGCCCCTTACGGCAGGGCTCCGGCAAACTGCGGATCCTTCGTCGCTGGGAGTCAGGCCAAGGTCAGGACCCAACCGGGCCCGCTCCTCAGGATGACAGACAGTTGGGACAAAGGCACGTGGAGCAATCAGGAGTCTGACAGTCGTTGGCAGAGCGCAAACCATACCTCCTCCGGCTTGATCCGGAGGTGTTCGAGGCCATGCAGCGGTGGGCCGATGACGAGCTGCGCAGTCTCAACGGGCAGATCGAATTCGCCCTCCGCCGTGCGCTCAAAGAGGTGGGACGGCTGAAAGACAAAGGCAGCCCACCCGGCCGTCCGAAGAAGTGAGTGTTGACATTCGACTGTTCCGACATTGCTTACCAGCAAGTTCACAGTCCCAGGCGGTGGCGCCTGGGGTTATCGCAGTCTGCAATACCTGACCGTGAGGAGGGACGTCGGCCATGGTGAAGAAACGCAACATGTGGGCCCAGGTGGGTCTGGTCATCATCACGCTGGGCATTTATGTGATCTACTGGTTCTATCAGACGGCAACCGAGTTGAAATACCTGGCCAATGATCCGGAAGCCAGCCCAGGGCTCTGGACCGTTCTGCTGTTCATCCCCTTCGGCGCGATCTACTCGCACTACAAGTATGGATCACTCTACGAGAAGGTCAGCTCCGAAAAGCTGAACCGCTGGATCATCTTCCTCCTCTGGTTCGTCTTCTCGCCGGCCGTCTGGTTTATCGTCCAGACCGATCTTAACCGGCGAGTGACCGAAGGGAAAGTCGCACCGGCAACGGCGTAGCTTGCTTCACGATTCGTGATGCGTAGGGGCGTATTGCATACGCCCCTTTGCGCTTGGGGTAGGGCGCCATGATTCATAATGAAAACCCGGCTTGGTGGACGGGCACCCGGGGCGAATGGTATGTGGTCATCCAAGTCGCTCTGATAGTCCTTCTGTTCTTCGGACCTTCTGAGTTGCCGGGATGGCCCGAGTGGGCTCAGCCGTATCGCAGTGCCGCCACGATATTCGGCGGAGCGCTATTCCTGATCGGCTTCATCCTGTTACTGGCAGGGGGGCTCAAGCTGGGGCCGAATCTAACACCCATTCCTTGTCCCAAGGACACGGCGACTTTGATACAAACCGGCGTCTACGGACTCGTACGCCATCCGATGTACAGCGGTGCAACTCTCATGTCGTTTGGCTGGGCGCTCTGGGTGCACGGCTGGCTCACCATCGGGTACGCGGTCATCATCCTGCTATTCCTGGATCTCAAAGTCCGTCGCGAAGAAAAGTGGCTGCGGGAGAAGTTCCCGGAGTACACGAACTATCAGAGGCGGGTGCGCAAGCTGATACCATTCGTCTATTAGGCGAGTGCGTGTGGCCGCGATCTCCGATCGCGGGAGGCCGCAGGCCGACATAAGACCGCCGACTGTACTGCGAAACATCCTTCGACAAGCGCACCGCCAATCGTCGCACCCACACCTACGGGGCATGTTGTAAACGGGCCTCCGGCCCGCAGCGATCACAGATTGCTGCCACACCGGTTGCGAGCATGTACTTCCATTGTCGAGAGTACACCGGCGTGCGTGGCCGCGACCTCCGATCGCGGGAGGCCGGAGGCCGACATAAGACTCCCGACTAGACCGCGAAACATCCTTCGACACGCGCACCGCCAATCGTCACACCCACGCTTGCCGGGCATGTTGAAGACGGGCCTCCGGCCCGCAGAGATCAGAGATCGCTGCCACACCTGCGGGTGAGGCATCGTGAATTAGATGGACCGCGCTATGGAAACAGCAGGAACGCCACGGTCACCAGAATGACGTACACAAGAAAGATCAGAATCTCGTACCCCATTATGTCCTTGAAGTCGAGCTTGGCGACGGACAACAGCGGGATCGCCCAGAAGGGCTGAATGATATCGGTGGCCATATCGCCCCAGGCATACGCGGTCACCACCTTCGGTGTGGACACACCCAGGGTCTTGGCCGCCTGAAGCACATAGGGCGCTTCAATCGCCCACTTCGATCCGCCCGATGGCACGAAGTAATTCACAATTCCCGAATACCAATAGAGAACCGCCGGGTAGGTCTTCGTGCTTGCAATCGAGATCAACGCATTCGAAAGCACCTCAGCGAGCCCCGAGGATTTGATGATGCCGTACATCCCCGCATAGAACGGGAATTGCAGAATGATCCCGAAAATCAGCTTGCCGCCCTCTTCGGAGGCTTTCAGGAATGACGCCGTCGTGCGATGCAGGAGAATGCCAAGGAAGAGCACGGCGAAATTGAAGGCATCGAGGGTGAGCCCGCCCCCCTTGACCGCGAAATACCAGACGACCCAAACCAGGCCCGCCACGCCAAAGATGGCATTGATAATGTAGGAGTGCTCGAACCTCTCCGATGGTGTCGGCACGGCCGGCCGCGCGGGCGGCGTGAAATCCTCGAAGCCCTCCAGCACTGACGGGTCCACCGCCACTGTGTTCTCCTTGCGGGGATGGAGCAGCGGCGTGAACAGACACAAGAGAACGAAGACCGCACCGACCAATATCAGATTGAACGGGGAGAAGATCGTGTCGCCGACCGGAATGACCCCGATCTCCTTCTCCAGAAAATGCCCCGGCGTGGCGACCAGAAGCGGGGCAGAGGCCGAGAGGCCGGCATGCCAGGTACATCCCATCCCCAGATAGGCGCAGGCCACGAGCAGGCGGTAGTCGACATCACGGCGATGCGCGGCGATAAACCGCACCATCAGTGCGGCGCCGACAACCGACAGTCCCCAATGAAACCACGACAGCAGAAGCGAAATGACGGTCATAGTCAGGATCGCGGACTTGGGCCCTTTGGGGATTTTCGCCACCGCGCCCAGCACGCGGCGCACCGGCGGTGACACCGCCACGATGTACCCGGTGAAGACGATCAAGCACATCTGCATCGCGAACGACAACAGCGCCCAGAAGCCATCACCCCAATAGGTGACACACTGCAAAACCGTGGTGCTCGTAAATCCCAGCGCCAGCGCAAACACGATTGCGGTCAGAATACAGGCGATGATAAACGAGTTGGGCACCCATCGGACCGACCATTTGGTCAGGGCAGCAGCGAGACGTTCGAGCAAGCGCATGCGGGAAAGATTGGCGCGGCGGAGTGGAGGGCAACAGTTATCGCAAACGCTCAGTGCGTGAACTCATGGGGAGAACGATCCGTCGTAGCGCATCGTCCTCCCTCCACGCATCTGTGCCTTCCTTTTGACTCATCCAAGTCGGCGGTTCGCGGCAATGAACAGTGGGAAAGCGGCTATACCAGGGACGATTGAAGGCAATCGGCGTCGCGGAGCCGCCCGTGCAATCCACAAATCATCCCTCATAACCATCAACAGCCTCAGTAGTTACGGCATCCCGCCAAGTGTCCGCCGCAGGGCAGGACTGGCGGCACACCCATTGCTCCTGGACAGTCACGGATTCGCATGGTGCGGATCCAAAGGTGATTTCAGCTGCACACTCCCGGCACGAGGGAAGGGCGGCAAAGAAGTCCAGAGAGGCAAAAGTGGTGCGAAGGGTGGGTTCGATGCTGCGGTTTCTTGGTGTGCGGGTAGGACTCGGATGTCTTCTCGGGTTGCTGGTGCTGGGTGTATCGGGTCGGCTCTCCGATGCCGTGGCGATGCCACCCTACATTGATGAAGCGAGCGGCAAGCCGCCGTCGCCCAAGATGGCTGCGGCGATCGACCTTTACAACCAGTTGCGGCACTCATTTGCCCAGCGTGGCATCAATCAGCCCGGTGGCGGTCTGGCCGCGGGCGCCAAGGTGACCGGCACCTTCAATGTCCTGGCGTTGTGCGTGGACTTCCCGGACAAATCGGGAACGGTGTCCGCGACCGAATTGGACACACTCGTCTTTAATGATGCCCATGGCTCGGTGCGTGATTTCTACAGCGAGAACAGCTACGGAGCCTTGATCATCACGACGATCAATCTTCCGTCCACCATCGGCTGGCAGCAGGTCAGCCAGAACTACTCTTATTATGTCAACGGGTCATACGGATTGGGCGGGTACCCGCACAATTCCCAGAAGATGGTCGAAGAATTGGTCGACCTCGTCGATCCACTCGTGAGCTTTGCCAACTACGACAACGACGGCGACGGATTCGTCGACGGACTCATCATCATGCACGCCGGCCGCGGCGCCGAATACTCCGCCTCGACCTCGGACATGTGGTCCCACAAATGGGGCATCATGCCACGGCTGAAAGATGGCAAGTATGTCAGCTCGTACTCGGTCCAGCCGGAATACTGGAACACTCCGGGAGATATCACGATTGGCGTGTATGCCCACGAGACCGGGCATCTATTCGGCCTGCCGGATCTGTACGATACCGACGGCAGTTCGCGCGGACTGGGACGGTGGTCGCTTATGTCTGGCGGCGCCTGGAACGGATCCGTC
Source organism: Candidatus Zixiibacteriota bacterium (assembly GCA_016235085.1). Taxonomy (GTDB): domain Bacteria; phylum Zixibacteria; class MSB-5A5; order WJJR01; family WJJR01; genus JACRMA01. The sequence continues at coordinate 18,975 of JACRMA010000056.1, read as the reverse complement.
GGCAACTCCCCGGCGCACCTGGATCCCTGGTGCAAAGCCCAGATCGGCTTTCTCATTCCCACAGTCGTCGACAGCAATATCACCGGGGCGTCAATCCCGGACGTCGAGACTCACGCCCAAGCCTACAGGCTTTGGTCTGACGGCACCTTGGGAAGTGAGTACTTCCTATTAGAGAACCGCCAGCGCACCGGCTATGACGCCGGGCTGCCGAGTTCCGGCCTCCTCATCTGGCACATTGACGACACCCAGTACTCCAATGCCAACGAGTGGTATCCGGGGCACACGGCCTCCGGACACTACTGGGTGGCGCTTCAACAAGCCGACGGACTGTGGCAAATGGAGAAGAACACGAGCTATGGTGACGGCGGCGATCCGTTCCCCGGCACGGGCGCCAAGACGACATTCTCCGCAGCCACCACACCGAACTCGAATTCGTACTCCGGCGCCGCCACCTATGTGACCGTGACCAACATCTCGGCGTCCGGTCCGACGATGACATGTGACTTCCAGGTCTCGCTGTCCGCGGGAATCCTCAATGACGATGACAACGGCCACATCCGTTACACGATGGGGTTGAGCAATGCGCCGAATCCGTTCAATCCGTCGACGATGATGACCTTCACCTCCGAAGCTGGTGGACCGGTCACCCTCACGGTCTATGACATTCTCGGACGTCACGTCAACACGCTCTTCTCCGGCGATGCGACCTCAGGCGTACGCCAGGTCACCTGGAACGGCGACGACGAATCCGGCCGGCCGGTCGCATCCGGCGTATACTTCGGGCGGCTCGCCGGCGCCAGGGGCAGTGTCGTTCGCAAGATGGTGTTGATGCGATAGGCCGTATCCGTAAGTGTGCCACGGACAAAGAGGGCCGAGCAGCATTAGCGCCCGGCCCTCTTTGTCCGTGTTTCTTCGTGCCTGCCGGGGCAGACACAGAGAGACCCGCAACATCTTGAAACCAATTTTCAAAATCGTGCGTATTACGGGTAGATGAGACGGCCATCCGCCCAGAATTCCTGGCTGGTGCTAGTCGCCCTTGTCGCCGTGTGCCTGTTCGGGCTGGCGGCAATGCACAGCCATGCGGGCCACGCGGATGCACAATGCTGGTTGTGTACGGCATCGGTGGGGCACCTCGCGATTCCGGCGGCGCTGGCCGGTCTGATCCCGATCGCACGCATCGTTTCATTCCTCAGAACGTCCCGCGCCCGTGGGCCCGCTCTGGCGTCCCCGGCGTGCATTCCGGCCCGGGCTCCTCCAGTTTTCTAAATCTCCCCTCTACGTTTGTTGGTCTGTAATCGTGCGGCCCCGATTCGTCGTGGGGCGCAATGCACTTTGTAGCAAGGGGGATTCATGAGAACTCCCGGTGGGAGCTCATCCCGATGGATCAATACAGTTCTTTGTTGCATTGCCATTCTACTTCCGGTTCGGGTGGCTTGGCCGCAGTCGTCGGCCAATCCGGATTTTTCACTGATCGGTGACATCCGCGCGTTTACGCACAACGATCCGTTGCGGCCACGCGAAAACAAGAAGTTCAATCTCGATCTCCACGAAGCTGAACTGGCGATCAACGGTTATCTGAATCCGTTCGCCCGCGCCGATGCCTTCTTCAGTTGGGCCGACGGTGAAAATGCGGCGGTCGAGGAATTGTATTTCACCGCCACACGCGGGTTGCCCTTCGGGATCACCCTGAAGGCCGGCCAGTATCTCGTGGGTTTTGGAAATCTCAATGTGCTGCATCCGCATGCGTACTCGTTCATCGAACGTCCGCTCGCCCAGCAGGCATTCCTCGGCGAGGATGGCCTCAAGGACATCGGCATCAGTGCATCGGTCGCGTTGCCGACGGGGAATGTCTCCACGACGGCAACTGTAGATGTTCTGAAAGGCGATTTCCTGGACGATGCCGGTTTCTCCGCGCCGCCACGGCCTAATGACCCGGCGTTTGCCGCGCGCGCAGCATCGTTTTTCAGCCTCGGGGATTTCACCTCACTGCAACTGGGCATCTCGGGCCTGACCGGTGTGCCGATTCCGGATGGGCGGCGGTGGATTGGTGGAATCGACGGCAAGTTCAAATGGAAACCCGATCGATACCGGTCGCTGGTGGTACAGGCCGAATGGATGGTGAACCGTGAACCGGCAATGATGCTCATGCAAACAGGATCAGGGGCGGCCGCCGCAACCGCGTTTCCCCAGATTTCCGCCAAAGGCGGCTTTGCCTTCGTGGACTACCAGTTTCATCAACGCTACAACACAGGGGCACTCGTTGACTGGACCGAAGAACCGCAGGACTCCCACGCGACGCGCTGGCGTATGGGCGGCTTCGTCGGCTTCGCTCCCGTCGAGGAAACCTCGCTGTTGCGATTCTTGATCGCCTACACGCGGGACAGACAGCAACCACGCGGATTCTGGTCGGCGACGACGCAACTGATCTTCTCACTGGGGCCGCATAAGCCGCACCCGTTCTGAGATGCACGATGAGGAGAACGGCATCAATCGGCGGTTCACTCGCCGGAGTGTCATTCCCGCGAAAGCGGGAAACCAGCGCTGCTCCGGCACAAGGGATTCCCGCTTTCGCGGGAATGACGGCTGTGGCAGTGGTGGATACTGCATGGGATTCAAAGCTCGTGAAGATCATGGGAGGAAGAAAATGGGAAGGACATTGAAAGCAAAGAATGTGGCCGCGGCAGCGCTCCTGGCCGCCTCGATATGGGTTGGGCTGACGCCCGCCGTTTGGGCGGACAAACTGAAGGTGGTCACGTCATCGGCGGATTTGGCCTATTTCGCGAAGCAGATCGGTGGAGATTTCGTAGACGTCGATCCGATCGCATCCGGAAATCGCGACTTGCACTTTGTGGAGGTCCTGCCGAGCTATATGCTCAAACTTCGCAAGGCCAAGTTGTACTTCACGGTCGGGCTGGAACTCGACACATGGTCGCAACCGCTCGTCGATGGATCACACAATCCAGACCTCAAGGTGGTGGATTGCTCCAAAGGGATTTCGCCACTGGAAGTTCCGACATTCAAGGTCGATGCGAGCCACGGTGATTTGCACCGGTTCGGGAATCCGCACTACTGGCTGGAACCCGACAATGTCCCGGCAATCTGCAGCACCATCCATGCCGCGCTGGCGTCGGCCGACCCTGCGAACGCTGCGGCCTACCAGTCGCAACTCGATACCTACTTGAAGGCGTACAAGGCGAAGCTGGCCGCCTGGCACAGTGCGGCGGACCGGCTCAATGGCCTGCCGTTTATCTGCTACCACAATTCGTGGCCGTATTTCTGCCATTTCTTCGGGTGCAAAATCGCGGGGTTGATCGAGGAATACCCCGGCGTGGCGCCCTCACCGTCGCATCTGGCGAGCCTGATTTCACAGATCAAGTCCGATTCGATTCGCGCGGTCGTCTACGAACCCTACTTCGATCATCGCATCCCCGATTTGCTCGCGGCAAAAACCGGCTGCCGGGCAGTGACATTCCCCACGTCCGTCGGCGGCCTGCCGGGAACCAATACCTATGAATCCCTGATCGACACGCTGATCGCCCGGCTGTCAGGGGCAGAGGGAGTCCGCCCATGAGTATGGCATTCGAATTGATGTTGTGGCCGATTCTGGCCTGCATTCTGATGACGGGAATCAACGTCTACTTCGGCAGCCACGTTCTCCGGCGCGGTGTCATCTTTGTCGATCTGTCGCTGGCGCAAGTGGCGGCGCTCGGCTCGACAATGGCGTTTCTCTTCGGACTCGAGCTCACGTCCAACACCGCCTACTTCCTCAGCCTGGCATTTGCCCTGCTGGGCGCGGCGTTGTTCTCCCTGTTGCGCACCACAGAGCAGGAGATTCCCCAGGAGGCGATCATCGGCATCGTCTACGCCGTGGCGACAGCCGCCACAATCCTCTCGGTGTCGCGCCAGCCGGAGGGCGCCGAGCACATCAAGAATCTGCTGATCGGATCGCTTCTGACAGTTACACCGGGCATGGTTCTCAAGACCGCCGCGGTCTATGCCGTCGTTGGCGTATTGCACTGGGTCTGGCGGGACAAATTCTGGCAGATTTCCTCCGACTCGCACGCGGCCATCAAGAGCGGCGTATCGGTGCGGTGGTGGGATTTTCTCTTTTATGGATCGTTTGCCGTAGTCGTCACATCCTCGGTGAAGATCTTTGGTGTGCTTCTGGTCTTCTCGCTTCTGGTCGTCCCCAGCACCGCGGCGATCCTGGTGGCATCCTCGCGAATGTCGCGGCTCTTGTTCGGCTGGGTTCTCGGCGCAGTTGTGTGCGTTGCCGGGATGTTCATTTCGTTTTATGCTGACCTGCCGCCCGGCGCGACAATCGTCGGTGCATTCGGGCTGGCCTTGATTCTGGTGGCTCTGCTCGCGTCACTGCGCCGGCCAGCGCCTCAGAAAGCGAATGCGGCTGGCAAAACGGAGAGCCGGGCGATGGCGGCTGCGGGACAGTAAGAGGGAACTACGGAGTCACGTGCGACGCCACGACCGTGTCGCCGGGATTGTACTCAAGTATCAGCGCCTTTTGACCGCCAAAGACTGATCCGCCGCGGCCGATGTCGTATTGGCTCCGAACGAACTCGCCCACGGGCGGACCCAAGTGCACGACTGCCGCAAAGCGAGGAGCGACCGGCAAGCCGACCGTCCCACAGTAGATGTGGCTAGGTCTGATACTTTACCGAGTGCGCGTTGTGATACATACGGTGCGCCAACCAGTCAGTTCTACAGTAGACACTGGAATTCGGCCCATTCAGGTGCTAGCAGGCTGCATCAACTCAGAGCGCAGCTTATTTCACACCGCTCGCAGCCAGTTGGTGGCCTGTGGGATTCTGTTGACAAAGGGACAATCCCAATATATGCTTATGTCCAGTTCATTTGGAGGGTACGATGCAAACACTAGACGTGGTACGGTTGGGAAAGGAAATTCACAGCATATTCAAGCCTGCAATTAAAGCTATGGATGACTTCCGCGATGTTGTCTACAAAAGTGGGGAGACGAAATCTTCTTCAGCTGTCATACCCTCGGGCCTTCGGTACAGTTCCCTCTATTCAGTGGCGTGCGCAACCGTCCGCCAATCCGCCAGCTACACACAGATACTTCATGCCTTCGGATTCGCTGATCTCCTTGATCCGCTGATGGCAGAGAGGATCGTTGCCACGGTCATCACCGAGGGGCGAGGTTCAATAGCCCTCCATAGTGGTAACCAAACCCACCGGACGTTTGACGTATTTGTTAAGCTTCTTGATCCGCTCGCCTCGCTAACGGCCCCGCCTGAAATCACAGCCCTAAAGGTGCCTCCTGAAGTAGTTACGATTGAGATCGAACATCAGGCGGGCAGGTCTTTGCCTGCCGAGCTTGCCACGTCTGCCATCAGTGACTTTATTGCAATGTATGATGCCTTGGTACAAATCAGGAAGAGTGAGAGTTTCCCCAAATTGTCCCTCATAAACCTCGACGGTGGTTCCCTCTTCCGCTTCGACCTAAAGGGGGGAGCGGAGATCATCCGTGAGGTAAAAGTATTGCTCATTGACGTCTGGCATGCCATTCGCAATGCACAGCCGGACGCGGTTGTTGTGGGAAACAAGATTGCTGTTGATACTCTTAAGACGATTTCAACAATCCGTCAAATGAAGAATTTATCGGCGGAGGAAACCGAGGGTGTTTGCAGGCTTCTCCACGACCGGGCGATAGGGTTTCTCACCAAAGGTGCGCGAATTGCTGAGATTGTGGACGTCGAAACAATAAATAATCAGCAATTGCTCACCGGCTTCCAGCAGCGTCTCTTACCCGCCCCTGCTCCACAGACCAATGTCACGCACTCAGGTAAGAAGAGACGGCAGCCCAAGAAGAAATCCCCAGCTCAGCCAGTAGACATTCATGAACCTGACGAGTAGCAGGTGAGTTCATTCTTGAACGTGCGACGCCACGACCGTGTCGCCGGGATTGTACTCAAGTATCAGCGCCTTTTGACCGCCAAAGACTGATCCGCCGCGGCCGATGTCGTATTGGCTGCGGACGCGTTCACCAGTGGGAGGCCCCAGGAGCGCGAGCACCGCGGCGCGGGTCATGCCGAGCCCGCGCAACTTTCCCAGTGCACTCATGAACATCGCGCGCCTGCCGGCGGGGGCAGCGCTGGTCCACGCGGCCGAATCAAACGGTTGCGATCCCAGCGTGGGACGGCGATGACTGTAGAGCACTTCTTTGATCACCCCCGCCTGATCGTAGGCAAATACTCCGTAAAGATCGTTTGCATTGCCCATGTTCGCCCGGGCGTCCACCGGAGAATCCTCACCGGCCGGTCCGAGATCATACCAAATCATCCGGTCGTCGAAATCGGCCGCGCCCAGGTAGACCTCGACCTCGCCGCGTGAGAATGCCAGAAAGTCTGTCTGTGACAGGAGCGACTTGAGCATCCGTCCGCGCGTCGACCCCAGCGAACTCTGCCATACCGTGGGATTGAACGGCAGCGGCCGGACCGTCAGATAGAATCCCGCACCCGCCAGAATTGCCAGCACCACCGCCATCAGCGCCACGAGCGTTGGCATCCACGGACGCCGTGGATGACCGCCTGCCGGAATCCCCGATGAGTTTGGCGTTTGATTCATTGGCGGAACAGATGCGTGATAACCGAAATCAGCCGTAGGGGCGTATTGCATACGCCCCTGACTCTGCACCACTGACCTTCCCCGATCACTTCGATTTCATTTCGGCGCGCAATCCCATCACGAAACACACGACCGCCCAGATTCCTACCATGATCGCATAGGCAGTGTGGTTGGCGTAATCCAGAAACGACAGATCGATCATTGCCAGGATCAAAAGAATCACTCCGATACCGTACCAGTTCTTACCTGCGCCCATTCCAACCCTCCTGCGATTATGACTATCACTGTTCTTGGTCTCGACCAAGGGGCTTGAAGCCCCTTGTCCGCAATGCCATTTCTTGAATAGCCCGAATGGTGGGCAGAGCCCACCCTACTCGATCATTGACGATACCGACATTTGCTCCATCGATGTCGATCTATCCCAGGGAGGGCGAGGCTCCTGCCGAGCCAAGATTCCGCGCGGTGACAAGGCTCGGCCGGAGCCTCGCCCTCCCGGCACGCCCTGGATAATCAGCACTCCTCCGTACATCATATCGTTATAGCGTTCAGCCTACTTCACCGCCAGCTTCTTGATGGCGGATTGCGAATACAAAAACAACAACAGGAACAGGATGTCAATGATGGCGAATGGGATGTAGAACGCGCGTGATTGGGCAGCTCGGTGTCGAAGGTCGTGTAGACCGTCTTATACAGCAGGCCAAAGACCAGCCCCAGAATGATGTCGTACAGGGCTGCAATCAGAAACAGTGTCTTAAGTCCCTTAATCGTCATCGCCGTCTCCTTCCGTGTCCGTAAGCCGTTTCCTCCCGAAATGGGGAGAGGTTCGGAGCATGCGCCGGAATTTCCGGCGCCGCGCCTTGGTCACATCGTCGGAGTAAAGCGTCTTGGCCAGCCAGAGAAATCCCTCCTGGAGTTCCTGGATCGTCATGTCTTTGGGCGTGAAATTGATGTCGAACAGAGTGCACAGCTCCCAGGCGTCGCGTTTGATCACCCGCTGTTCGCGTGTCAGGCGATCGTGCAACGGTGTGCCGGGAAACGCCGTCAGAAACGTAATCTGCACTTCGTAGAGAGCCGATTCGAGGACGAACTCGTAGACCTCCTCGAATACGCTCTGCGTGTCGCCGTCCAGGCCCAGAATGAAACACCCGTTTACGGTGATGCCATACGATTGGATCTTCTCGATCGCCTCGAGATAGCGGTCGCGCTGTTTCATCTTCCAGTTGGCGTTCAGTTCGATCCCGTCGAGGCTGTCCTTGCGCGGGCTTTCCAGCCCGATCAAGACCTGCTGGCACCCGGAATCGCGCATCAGGCCGAGAAGTTCATCATCCTTCGCAACATTGATATCTGCCTCGGTGAACCAGCGCAGGCCGCGCCCGATCATGCCCCGCAGCAGCGATTTGTAGTGATCGTAGTGGACAAAGCTGTTGTCGTCGGCGAACTCAATGAAGGGTTTGTCCCAAATCTGCCCGATCGCATCCAGCTCCGCCATGACTTTCGCAATCGGCTTGAGCTTGTACTGGTCGGTCAGCAGAATCGAACTCGCGCAGAAATCGCAGCGATGAGGACAACCGCGGCTGGTCTGGACCGTGATCCGGTTGTATTTGTCCGGATCGAGCAGATCAAAGCGGGGCAAAGGTGCAGTGGCGAGATCGTAACTGCCGGGCGGCGTTTGCGAATACACCGGCTTGACCGTTCCCTTCTGGAAATCATCGAGCATCAACGGCCAGAGCGGTTCCCCTTCGCCGATCAAGACACTCGTGCAATGTCTTCCGGCTTCATTGGGCAGCGCGGAGACATGTGTTCCACCCATGACCACCGGGACTTTCTTGGCGCGATAGTGGTCGGCCAACGCGTACGCTTCATCAACTTGCGCCGAATACGTGCTGATCGCGACCAGATCGTAATCGTCGGGGAGTGTTGTTTCCTGCCTTAAGTCGGCAATCTCCTTGTATTCGAGGTCGAAATTGTCCGGTGTCAACGCGGCCAGAGTCAGAAGCGATAGACTCGGCAGCGAAGCGATAATCCGGTTGCGGTCGACAAATCCGGGCAGCGTCAAACCCAACTGGGTAAGTTCCTCGTTGTGCGCCCGCACCCCGCTCATGGCAATCAAACCAATCTTCTTCATCGCAGCACCTCCCGGAGCGTGAGTAAGGCTCCGCCCAGCGTGCTCAGCACGGGAATCAGGAAAATCGCGCGCAAACTTCGATTGTGCGCCATCAGGAAACAGCAAATCGGCATGGTTACCGCGCCCACCGCGAATCCCCACGACGCCCATTCGATCATCGGACCCGGTGAGGACAGCCGTTGGATCGTGAAATAGAACAGCAGGTTGATGATCGCCAATCCGAAAAACGAGATGTGCGCCAGACGATAAAGGCGGCGTTTGAATGACGTGTAACCACCGAGCCAGTCATCGCGGTGGAAATACGCTCCCAGAACAAACCCAACGACAATCCCGACGGCGATCCATAGCCAGGCCAGAACCAGATTCATTTGGGCAGGGGCTGCGATCATCAGCGAAGTATCACTCCTCACCGATCAGGGTTCATCCTGCGCGACGACACATCGTGTGGACAACACGGGAGAATCAGGATATGAAGCAAGCCGGAGTCAATGGCTTTCTAAGAACCTCCCAAAGAATGGAAGATCGCCTTCTATCCCGGGAACCACGATATCGTCATTCCCGCGAAAGCGGGAATCCAGTCGCCGGAGTATCCATGCATTCCCGCTTTCGCGGGAATGACATCGGGGGGGGGAATTCTGGTACGTAGGGGTAAGGGCGATCTGCCGCACGCGACCCCTATTGGCAGGGTTGCGTTCCCCCGCCAAACGCGTAGTCGATCAGTCCGATCACGTCGTACACGTCGGCCAAACCATCGCAGTTCACATCGACTTTCTCCGGCGGGTCGGGCATCGGTTTGCCGCCGAAGACGATGTCGATGGCCGCGATGACATCAAACACATCAATCAGGCCGTCCCCCGTCAATTCCCCCCGGATCGGCGGAGACAAGAGGAAGGTCAGACTGTCGATCTGGCCCGGGATCCCGAATGCGATATTCTTCTGGGCTTCCTGATGACCATCGATCCCGATCCCGGTCAGGTATTCACCGGGAGGCCCGATCAGGCTGTACTTGACCAGATACTCGCCTGTGTCCGGCGACGCGATGTGCACGCGCGAGTCAGGAAGACCGCCAGTGTTCAGGTCCGTCAGCGAATCGTAGGTTGCGCGAAGTCCGAAGGTATTGAAGTTCGGGCCAATCGAATCGATGTGACCCACTGAGTCCGGGGGGCCGTAGACTGAAATCTGGATTGGTGGCGTGATCAGTGGCAGAGACAGCCCTCGGAGACCCGGAGGCAGCGGCTCACTGTACGCTGTGACGCGCAAGGGGTCAGGCACCAGAAGTTTGTTCCGGGCAAGCTCCGAAGTATTGCCCAGGGTGTCGGTTGCCGTGGCTGTCACCGCGGACCAGGGCGGCTCCAAGATCGGATGAAACATGAATTCCCCTCCCGCGGACACGAGGGACCAGCCGAGCAGGCGATAGGCCGGCCCATGTTTGACCGATTCGAGCTGGAACTGCGGGTTGCCCGCCTCGCAGGCTAAGAACAACTCCACACGAGAGAAAGGTGGAGCAGTGCCGTAGACAGCAAACGAGTCGATTCCCGTCTGGATCGCCGAATCGAACACTGGGTAGTTCAGCAGAGCGTTGGGTCCGGCATCTGTGTCACCAGGATCATTCGGCGTCACGCCGTCCTCCCAAAGATCGATCGCGAGTCCCGAGTTGCCGTAGATCACATTCGATGTGATCGTATTGTAATATGAGAGGCCAACGGGAAGTGCCACACCGGCACCGTGAAAGTTACGGATGACCAGTCCCTCGACGATTTGATGCACATTGCGAAGATCCAGCCCCGGTCCCGGTGGGCACAGCGAGCCGTCCAGTATGACCGACGGAGTGTATGGCGCTGATGCGCCGGGTGCGGTGAAACCCGATATGTAGGTTCCCGAACCGGGCTCCGACAACGGTGGCAGTGGAGTCAGAACTTGAATCGTGCCCGAGACCCCAAAGGTAATCGTGTCGATTCCACTCCGTGCATTGGCGGAGTCAATAGCACTGCGAAGGGACCCTGGGCCCGAGTCGGCGAGATTCGTGACAGAGCGTGCGCGTACGGTGATGACCCCCTTGGTGAAGCTGGGAATAATCATCTGCATCCCGGCTGAATCACCGAAGTCCAGATGAGTGGCGGGATCAACGCAAGTCGTGTCAATCTCGAATACTCCTCCATGGTCTAACACATTGACCGAGATCGCAATTGATCCGTTCGCATCCGCCCCAGGCTGCAGGTACTGCTCGCCTGGGTAGAGCTTCCATCCCATGATGCGGATGCCTTCAGGGGAAGCCACAATGTCATGATAGGTGTTGAACCCGGACCAGGACACCGTCGCGTAGCCGCCCGGCTGAGAATTCTTGCAGCTGGTCAGTTCCGGAGTGGCTAATCCCTGCCCAACCATCGAGGACCACCCAACGGCGCTCAGCCGCTCACTGAGATTCAATCTGATGCTGGAAACGAATGCCCCGCCCGATACGGACCTGATCTCGAAGGGAAATTCAACGAAACCGAGTGTCACGTCATTGGTAATCCGGACGCGTATGAGCACACCGGTTGCACCCGCAGCAACTGTCTTGGACTCCACGACAACGGAATTCGACGCCTGCAATACGCCTGCGTCCATTGATGCCAAGAAGGCGATCGCTGCCAAGAATCTGTTTGAAATCCTCACAATTCCTCCTTGCATCCTACGGCACGCACGGATTAACCGGCTCCGGTCCGCCGCTGAACGACGTTGCGATCAGGTAGATCACGTCGAAGACATCGGTCGATCCGTTGTTGTCAACGTCGCCACGCGTCCTCGGACACCCGGAATCCTGCGGATCGGCCTCGCCGCTGAAAGCGATTCCGATGACCGCAATCACGTCGAAGACGTCTATCACCGCATCACTGGTGATATCGCCCTGCGAGGGGCAGACACACGTCACCTGGCAATTGGAGAGAATCTCAACGCGCTTCAGGCTGTAGGATGCAACGGCAATATCCACGCTGCCGTCGCCGTCCAGATTCCCGGCACAAATCGAACGTGGGGCGGTGCCCACCGGGTAGGCCGGCAAAGCGGATAGCCCGCCGGCGCCATCATTCTCCAGAACCGTGACACTGTTTCCGAGTGAATTCGCGACGGCGAGGTCCCGGTCGCCATCGCCGTCGAAATCACCTGCGGCAGCCGATCGTGGTCCGTCCCCGACGAAGTAAAATGCTGGACTGCCGTACCGTGCATATCCGGTGTTCGTTAACACCGCCACCTGGTCATTCACGTAATCCGTCGCGATCAACTCCGGCCTCGCGTCGCCATTGAGATCCGCCGCCGTAAGTGAGATTGAGCCGATGGCAGCGTCGTAGCAGACGATCGTATCTTCCCACGAGCCCGTCCCCCTGTTCCGGAACACCCACACCTCGCCGAAATCGACATTCAGCAACGCCCAGTCGATATCCAGATCACCGTCCAGGTCCGCCGCACAAACCCCGGTCGATCTCCCGAGCAGCGGCACGTCCCAGCCGTTGGCGAATCCGCCAGTACCGTCATTGAACAGGATCCTGTAGTCGTTTCTGTTGTTGTTGCTCACGATCAGTTCGACATCTGCGTCGGTATCGAGCCGGGCGGCGCAGATGGCAAAAGGACCGTCCCCCGCCGCAAAGTTCACCGCCGCCGCGAAGGTGCCGTCGCCATTGTTCTTGAGGATGGATACATTGTCGCTGAGGTTATTGGCGATAGCGAGATCGACATCCAGGTCTCCGTCGACATCGGCGGCGGCGACTGCCAGCGGCCCGTCACCAGCGGCGTACTGCACTCTGGATGCGAATGTCCCATCGCCGTTGCTCTTCAGGACCGAGACATTGTCATCGGCCTCGTTGACGACGATCATGTCCAGGTCCCCGTCGGCCTCCAGATCGGCGGCAATGACGGCGTTCGGACTTGCACCCGTGAAACAAACCCTCATGGTTGCGAATCGTCCGTTCCCGGTGTTCTTCATGATCGAGAATCCCCCCGGACTGGAGGTGAGCACAGCGAGGTCAAGGTCAGCGTCGGTGTCGAGATTCGTTGCGGCCATTCCTCCGGCACTGCCGGCAACGGCGTAATTGGCGCAGCTCTGAAAACTCGCGTTGCCTTGATTGAGCAGCACCGATACACTCGCGCTGCTGTTGCTAATCGCCAAATCCATGTCGCTGTCGCCGTCGAATCTGGCCGCCACAATCCTCCCTGCCCCGACTCCCGCCGCGAAGTGGACCGCCGGCGCGAATGTCCCATCACCGTTGTTGCGCAGGATGGACAGATTGTTCGAAATGCCATTCGCGACCCCCAGATCCAAGTCCGCGTCGCCGTCGAGATCCGCGGCGCAAGCTGTCTGCGGGCCGTCGCCGGCACCGTAGCTGACCGCGGCCGCAAATGTCCCATCGCCGTTGTTCTTGAGTACAAGCACATTGTCGGTGTTGGTATTCGTAGTGACTAAGTCGATGTCGGCGTCGGCATCCAGGTTTGCTGCGAGTACCGCAAAAGCGCTGACTCCCAACGGGTAATTCACGGCGGCCGCGAACGTCCCATCGCCATTGCTCATGAAGACCGATACATCCTGGCTGGAACCGGAATTGGCGACAACCAAATCGATGTCGAGATCGCCATCCAGCGCCGCCGCGCTTACCGATATGGGACCGCGGCCGGCGGCGTAATTGGTGGCTGCTCCGAATGTCCCATCACCGTTGTTCAGCAGCACAGAGATATTGTCCGAGCCAAGATTGGCTGTGACCAGATCCAGGTCGGCATCGGCATCCAGCTTCGCCGCAGCGACCGACCATGGCGCAAATCCGACCGCGTAGTCGGTGGCGACCCCGAACGTTCCATCACCATTGTTTTTGAAGACGGAGATCTTGTTATTGGATAGCGCGCTCGTCGTCACCACGTCGGCATCGCCGTCACCGTCCAAATCCGCAGTCAGCAGATCTATCGCGGTCTGGCTGACTGGGTAGCTCTGCGCGGGTCGCGGGAAACAAATACCCTGGGCCTCCACAGCTACGGAGCCGAGGCAGATGAAACAAAGACATGCGACAATACCAAGAACTTTCGCCGGTTCCATAGACGCCCAACCGGCACAACGATTTCGTTCGCCATGCGGCATAGACTCCTCCCTCATGGGATTCACACCTCCGGCTGGACCGCGCCGGTCGTCAACCTGCGAAATCGGGCACGATTCTGTCTCGTTCCGATCATCGTCTTTCTCGGCGCTACGGTGCTCAACTACGGCGTGCACGGATCAAGAGGCTTCGCGCCGCCGCTGAACGCCGTTGCGATCAGGTAGATCACGTCGAAGACATCCGAGACGCCGTCGTTATTCGCGTCGCCTCGAGTGCGCGGGCAATCCGGGTCCTGCGGGTCGGGATCCCCCGCAAAGGCGATACCGATCACACCGATGACATCAAAAACATCAATGAGGCCATTCGCACTGATGTCTCCCTGCCAGGGACAACTGCAGCGCTCGGTTACAGTTACCCGGAAGACACACTGGACAAGGTATCCGGCGCCGTCAATGGCGGTGCACAGTACCAGCGTCTGACCGACCGGAAACGGGGAGCCGGAGGGCGGCAGGCAGGTGACAGACACGCCCGGACAATTGTCGGTTGCCGAACACACGAAAGTCACCACCGTGTCGGTCGCTCCTCTCTGCACCGTGGTGTTGATGTCACCAGGGCAGTTCAGCACTGGCCGTTCCATGTCATTGACCGTGACGTTAAACTGACACGTGTCGGCATTGCCCGAAACATCGGTCGAGATGGCGCGAACAGACGTTGTGCCCACTGGGAAGAACGATCCGGACGGAGGGTTGACTAAGACCGTCTGACCGGGGCAATTGTCGGTCGCCGTCACCGAGAAGGTCACAATCGCGCCGCACTGTCCCGCGTCATTATTCCGAGTTACGGTCGGGGGGCAAACGACGACGGGCGGCTCGATGTCGTTGACGATGACGTCGAAATAGCATGTGTCTGCGTTCGCGGCCGCATCACTGGCAATCGCCCGAACATTGGTGGTTCCCACGGGAAAGAAGGTCCCAGAGGGCGGCAAGTACTCTAGCGTGGGAGTCGAGCAGTTGTCTGTTGCATCAACGGAGAGAGTGACCACAGCACCGCACTGCCCAGGATCGGTTCCGACCGTGAGGCTGGCGGGGCAATTCACCACAGGCGGTGTGGCATCCACAACCGTAATGGTCGCACCACAGTCGGCCGGACGCCCCTGTGGATCTCGAACCGTCAGACTGACCGCGTTGGCTCCCAGTCCAAAGGGGCCGGGCGGACTTAGCTGGTACGTAAGCGTCTGCCCTGGATCTGGGTCGTAGGAACCATTGTCGACTTCGATTGGTGTCACCGTGGCCAGGCAGCTTGCATCCGCGTTCCTCGTGATGTTCTGGCAAATCGCGACCGGGGGCCGGTTGAAGCAGTTCGTAAAGACCGAGACATTCCCGCTGCCACTGTTGCCAACGGCCAAGTCGTAGCTGAGGTCACCGTCGAGAAAGGCGGTCGTAACCGCCCACGGACTGACTCCTGGCACATAGAGAGTGGCAGGGCCAAATGCACCAGTTCCGTTGTTGGCCAACACGGCCACTCGGTTTATGGAACTGCACGTGAAGACCAGATCCTGATCGGAATCCCAATCGAAATCAGCGGCAGCAACACTCGTGGGCTGCGTGCCCACCGCATAATTGATGGCAGCGGCAAAGATGCCCACGCCGTTGTTCTTCAAGATCGAGACATTGTTGGTGGCCATATTGGCCACCGCCAAATCACGATCGCCATCGCCGTCCAAGTCGATCGCGACGACAGAATATGTCGCCCCTCCCGCAGCGTAGTTCATGGCCGCCGCGAACGTTCCATTCCCATTGTTCATCAGGACTGAGACGGTCGCGGAGTTGTTGGCGACAGCCAGATCGAAGTCGGTGTCTCCATCGAGGTCGGCGGTATAGACAGCCGTGGGGTTGGCCCCGGCGCCGTAGTTCACCGGAGCAGCGAATGTCGCATTCCCATTGTTCTTGAGCACGGAGACGTTCGCTCCGCCCTGATTGGCCACGGCCAGATCAAAGTCCCCGTCCGCATCAAGGTCGGCGGTGCAAATGCTCGCCGCGGACGCGCCAGCGGCATAATTCGTCGGGACCGTGAAGGTCCCGTTGCCATTGTTCTTGAGAATCGCCACATTTGAGGGGCTGTTGTTTGCGACCGCCAGATCACGATCTCCGTCGGCATCGAGATCCACCGCCACAACCGAGACGGCAGCGCCTCCGGTCACGTAGTTGACCGCTGCGGCAAACGTGCCATTTCCGTTGTTCTTCAAGACGGCAACCAAACCGCCTGTGGCCACGGCCAGATCGCGATCACCATCTCCGTCAAGATCGGCCGCATAGACAGACTGGGGACCCAGGCCTGTGGCATAGTTCACTACGGCATTGAAGCAGAAACCCTGCGCACTAGCGCTTGCTGCCATCAAGGCGATACACGCCAGCACCGCCGCGATCGGCAGACACACCAATCGGATTGTCTTCATCCGTTTCTCCTCTCAAGTGACACGCGTTCTCTGTCCCCAAGATCTGGGGAGCAAACTGTGATCCATGCGTAAAACTGAGTCTCAACGTGAGAGGGGCAAAATCGCGGGACGAGGACAAATTGAGGCAGGGAGAACCCCGCGACCAAAACTACCCGCTCGATAGTGAATAATATCACATTCCGCGGGTCCCCTGTCAAGGGAAATTGTCAGTAAGTCGATTTGAGATAGATATAATCCGGTATGGAAGCGGACGGGCCGGCGTCATACCCGATGGGGGGTTTGCGGGGCAACGGCTTTTCGAAGCACCCCAGGAGCGCAACCAGGGAAAGGCGAGGCTCCCGCCGAGCCTCTTCACTTCCGCACGGAAACTTGGCTCGGCGGGAGCCTCGCCCTCCCCTGCCGTAAATGCGTAGAGTCTTACTTCTTCGACTTGCCGCGGATGGGCGTCACCGGGCGTTCGACGCGTTTTTTACCGAGCGGAGCCAGCGCCAAATCGAGCACTTCGCTGACCGTCGCCACCGGAATGAATTCAACTTTCTCCTTCACCTCGGCGGGGACATCAATCAGATCTTTCTCGTTGTCCTTGGGGATCAGGACCGTCTTGATCCCGGCGCGATAAGCCGCCAGTGACTTCTCTTTCAGGCCGCCGATGGCCAGCACCTGGCCGCGCAGGGTGATTTCGCCGGTCATGCTCAACTTCGGCACCACCGAACGTCCGGTGAGGACCGACGCGATGGCGGTGGCCATGGTGATCCCGGCCGAGGGGCCGTCCTTGGGTGTGGCACCGGAAGGAACGTGGACATGAATGTCCGACTGATCGAACTTCTTCGCGTCGATCTTCAGCAATTTGTGGTTGGCCCGCACCCATGAATAGGCGGCCTGAACCGATTCACGCATGACATCTCCGAGATGTCCGGTGTAGGTCAGGACTTTCTTACCCGGCATGATTGTGGCTTCGATGAACATGATATCGCCGCCCGCCGAGGTCCACGCGAGCCCCGGCACGACGCCAACCTGGGCGGCGCGTCCGACCAGCTCGGGGATAAACTTGAGCGGACCCAGAAACTCGGGCAGATCGTCCGGACGGACCGTAACCTTCTCGTCATGGCCGGTCGCCACCCGGCGCGCCACCTTGCGGCAGACTGTTGCGACTTCGCGGCCAAGATTGCGGACTCCCGATTCACGCGTGTAATCGCGCAGAAGGCGTCCCATCGCCTCATCGGTGATCGACAGATTCGATTTCTTCAATCCGTGGTTTTCCAGTTCGCGCGGCAACAGATACCGCTTGGCGATCTGGATCTTCTCCAGATCGGTATACCCCGGCATTTCGATGGTCTCCATCCGGTCGCGCAGAACCGCCGGGATCGGATAGAGCAGATTGGCGGTGGTGATGAACATCACCGAGGAGAGATCGAACGGCACATCGAGATAATGATCGGCGAAGGTGTTGTTCTGCTCCGGATCGAGAACCTCAAGCAGCGCCGAGGCCGGATCGCCACGGAAATCAGTGCCGATCTTGTCAACCTCATCAAGCATCAGAATCGGATTGCGCGCACCGGCACGGCGCAGGCTCTGGATGATCCGCCCGGGGAGCGCGCCGATGTAGGTACGGCGGTGGCCGCGGATTTCGGCTTCGTCACGCATTCCACCCAGCGAAATGCGCTCGAACTTGCGTCCCATGGCGCGGGCAATCGACCGTCCCAGTGAGGTCTTGCCGACCCCGGGGGGACCAACGAAACAGATGATTGGTCCTTTGACCGACTCTTTCAGTTTGCGCACGGCGAGATATTCGAGAATGCGGTCTTTGACTCGCCTTGGCCAATTCCGGCATGTTGGCGGCGGTAATCTTGGTGCGGAATTCCTCGATGTCCTGCGTGTGATCGTCGGTCTCGCCGAGTTCTTTCTGGATCGCCTTGAGCTGTTCGCGCAGGATGTACTCTTTCTGCATCTTGCCCATCTCATGCGCGGCCTGTGATTGGATCTTGCGCGACAGTTCGAGGACTTCGACTTCCTTGTTGATCAGATCAACGACCTTCTCCAGACGAACCTTGACGTCGAAAGTCTCGAGCACTTCCTGCTTTTGGGCGGTGGCGATATTGAGATTGGAGGCGATCAGATCGGCGAGCTTGCCCGGCTCCTCGGTGTTCATCGCCGTGATCTGCAAATCTTCCGACAAATACGGCGACAGTTCGACAGCCTTCTTCAGAAGTTCCAGGGCATTGCGGACAATCGCCTCGATGGGTACGCTACGGCCGGGGTCGTCCTCGTGTGACTCGATGCGCGCAACCACAAACGGTTCGGTGCGCACGATCTCGCGCACGCTGAAACGCGTCATTCCCTGCACCAGAAACCGCACCGACCCATCGGGGAAGCGCAGCATCTTTAGAATGGAACCGATCGTGCCAACCTGGTACATCTGGTCGGCGGGGGGATTGTCCTGCTCCGGATCTTTCTGCGCGACCAATCCAATCAAGCGTCCGCGCATCAAGGTCTGGTCGATCAACCGGGCGTATTTCTGCTCGGAAACCAAAAGCGGCACCACCATGGCGGGGAACACCACGGTGCCCTTGGTGGGCAAAAGCGGCAATTGTTCGAGTTCCGGCGGCGCGGCGACTGGAGTCTCTGGCTGGGCTTCGGCAACTGGCACGTATCCCCCTTGCTGTGTGGTGCTATGTACGATCTCGGAATGTCTACGGAGGGAGGGCGAGGCTCCCGCCGAGCCTCTTTCTTTCCGCGCGGTG
>JACRMA010000050.1 GCA_016235085.1 Candidatus Zixiibacteriota bacterium | reverse complement strand
GACTTACGTAGATCTCGGCCATGAGCCATCGGTACAGAATCTTATCTTGGCATCTGGCCTGATTTTCAGTCTTTCCGGTGACGGAGCCTTGAGTGGTCTCTGGATCTTAGGGGCAATTCCCGACGCCGGAGGGCGGTTGCAGTCCCGCTGGCGGTTGAACGCCTGGGATCGGATCCGGAGGCAACGGGCCGCCTGCGCCACGAAACCGGCTGGCGACAAGATTTCGACCGTGTTTACCCCGAAAGTTTATTGAACCGCAAGTTTTTTGCTTGACTCAAAGCCGAAAGCGCGTAATTTGGCCGTTTACTGTTTTTGGGCATTCACGCCCAAAGCCAGAGCAGCGGTTTTGGACAGGAATGCACAAAAACAGCGTGAGCCTTGGGGTGCCCATGTAGCTCAGTCGGTAGAGCACATCCTTGGTAAGGATGAGGTCACCGGTTCAAATCCGGTCGTGGGCTGTGAAGATTGAGGACTAACGGACTTTATTGACAGGGACAAAAACGGTTCCAACGGCATCTATCTTTAGGAGGGAGACCTTCGGTTATGGCGAAGGCTAAGTTTGAACGGAAAAAGCCCCATGTAAACGTCGGGACAATCGGTCACGTCGATCATGGGAAGACCACACTGACGGCCGCGATGACCATGGTGCTCAGCCGCAAGGGGCTGGCGAGTGTCCGCACGTTCGACTCGATTGACAACGCTCCCGAAGAGCGCGAGCGCGGTATCACGATTGCCACCGCGCACGTCGAGTACGAAAGCGATAATCGGCACTACGCCCACGTGGACTGCCCGGGGCATGCGGACTATGTGAAGAACATGATCACCGGCGCCGCTCAAATGGACGGTGCCATTCTGGTCGTGTCCGCCGCCGACGGCCCGATGCCGCAAACCCGCGAGCACATCCTTCTGGCCCGCCAGGTCGGCGTGCCGTGCATCGTGGTGTTCATGAACAAAGTCGACATGGTTGACGACCCGGAGTTGCTGGACCTGGTTGAGTTGGAAGTCAGAGATTTGCTGACGACCTACGAATTTCCGGGCAACGACATTCCCATCATTCGCGGCTCGGCGCTCAAGGCCATGCAGGCGGCGTCGACGGACGTGAAGACCGATCCGGCCTTCGACTGCATCTTCGAGCTGATCAAGGCCGTTGACGAGTACGTACCGGTTCCGAAGCGCGACAAGGACAAGCCGTTCCTCATGCCGGTGGAAGACGTCTTCTCGATCACGGGCCGTGGCACGGTGGGCACCGGACGTGTCGAGCGCGGCCATGTCAAAGTGGGCGACGAAGTCGAGCGTATTGGCATCAAGGAGACCCGCAAGACTGTCGTGACGGGCGTCGAAATGTTCCGCAAGATTCTGGACGAAGCGGAGGCCGGCGACAACGTTGGGCTGCTGCTGCGTGGTATTGAAAAGACGGACCTGGAGCGCGGTATGGTGCTGGCCAAGCCCGGCTCGATCACGCCCCACACGAAGTTTATGGGCGAAGTCTATATCCTGACCAAGGAAGAAGGCGGGCGTCATACCCCGTTCTTCACGGGCTACCGGCCGCAGTTCTACTTCCGGACGACGGACGTGACGGGCGTGGCTGCTCTCCCCGAGGGTATCGAAATGGTCATGCCGGGGGACAAGGTCACGATTTCGGCTGAGTTAATCTCACCCATCGCGATGGAAAAGGGTTTGCGCTTTGCCATTCGCGAGGGCGGGCGCACCGTCGGTTCGGGAGTTGTCGCCGACATCATTGAGTAACGTTTGCGGGTGCAGATGAATCGGGTGCGGCCACGGCCGGAAGGCTGCGGCCGCCTGACATTCACTTAAGCACCGGGAAGCGAAGACCCGAGACATGGCACGGGAGATCATAGTTTTAGCGTGTGATGGCTGCAAGAATCGGAACTACACCGATACGAAGAACCGGCGGAAGCATCCAGACCGGGTCACGTATCGCAAGTATTGCCCGTTCTGCCGCCAGCACACGGCACACAAAGAGACGCGTTGAGGCCACCGGTGGAAGAGAGTCCGGGACTAGGCCCCAGACAGGCCTGTAGCTCAATTGGTCAGAGCACCGGTCTCCAAAACCGGGGGCTGGGGGTTCAAGTCCCTCCAGGCCTGCTTTAACCGGAGGCGGGTTTACCGAGATGATGGAATCCGTTAAGACATACTGGAACGAAACAGTCGCCGAACTCGATAAGGTCACCTGGCCGACCAAGGACGAATTGGTTGGATCGACCGTGGTCACGGTCGCCGTGTCCCTCATCTTGGGGTTCTTCATTTTTGGTGTTGATCTCATGCTGGCGCGTGGCGTCGGCGCAATCCTGGGGATCGGGTGAGTCCGGAACTTAAATGGTATGTGGCTCACACTTATTCGGGCCACGAAAAGAAGGCGCACAAGTACTTGGAAAGTGCTTTTGCCAATGCCGGCATCGAGGACCAGCTGGGCCGTGTGATCGTGCCCACGCAGGAAGTCGTGGAAATGCGCCAGGGCAAGCGCTCGTCTTCCATGAAGAAGTTCTTGCCGGGATACATCCTGATCGAAATGCTTCTGACGAAGCAAACCCAGCACCTGGTGACGAATACGCCGGGGATTACCAATTTCGTCGGCTCCGGGGGCCAACCGGTTCCGCTGCCGCCCGACGAGGTCGATCGTGTTCTGAGTCAAATGGACACCAGCCGCGTCAAGGAGGTCACCGAGGTTCCCTACCGCGTGGGCGATCAGGTGAAGGTGATCGACGGGCCGTTCAACGATTTTTCCGGATTCATTTCCGAAGTCAATATGGAGCGCAAGAAGCTCAAAGTCATGGTGTCGATTTTTGGACGTCCGACTCCGGTCGAGTTGGACTTCCTCCAGGTCCAGGCCGGCTGACGGCAGTCCAACGGGAGTAACGAGTGGCAACCAAACCGATCACCGCGTATGTGAAACTCCAAATTCCGGCCGGCAACGCCAATCCGGCGCCGCCTGTGGGCCCGGCGCTTGGCCAGCACGGCGTCAACATCATGGAGTTCTGTAAGGCATTCAATTCCCGCACTCAAAAAGAAGTCGGGTTGATCATTCCGGTCGTGATCACGGTCTACAAAGACAAGTCCTTCACTTTTATCACGAAGACTCCTCCCGCTGCGGTGTTGATCAAGAAGGCGGCCAAGCTGGAAAAGGCCTCCGCCGAGCCCAATCGCAACAAAGTGGGCCGGATCACCAAGGATCAGGTGCGCGAAATCGCCCAATGGAAGATGCCCGACCTCAACGCGGCCTCGTTGGAAGCCGCCATGCGCATGGTTGAGGGCACGGCACGTAGCATGGGAGTCGACGTCATTTAGCGTTTCTGAGGAATAAAGCACCACTGACAATACGTCCGAACCATACAGAAGCCTGACCAGGCGTTTGG
>JACRMA010000023.1:8154-10241 GCA_016235085.1 Candidatus Zixiibacteriota bacterium | reverse complement strand
CGTGAACGGTGCTACCGCTCTTGCAGCCGGTCCTCCGGTCACCGCCGGAGGTCCGGTCGACCCGCATTCTATCGCCTTCTACACTGGCGGTGCGTATGCTGGTTGGAATTTCCTGGGTGCGATCGGGTCAGCGTTCACGCAGCGTGAATTCTGGATGGACGCTTACATTTGCAAAGAGGTTGTGCCAATCGTGGAAGACAACTGCCCCGCGGCAGGTCCGGACGACTGGAACACCTACGCACATGATTACCAGAGAACCAGCTTGTCCACGATCAACCTTGGCGATCCCTGCAACGTCCGGGCAAAATGGTCGACGCACTTCCCGCACCTCGCCAGCTTCAACAATCCTGTTGTCGCCGGCGGCAAGGTGTATGCGTCATCGGACAACGAAGTAAACGTGTACGACCTGGAGAGCGGCGTGCATCTGGCTCAGGTTGGATCGTTCCCGTACACCGGCGGACAGGTTCGTTCGAACGTGTCTGTCGAAGGGAACCGTGTATTCCTGACCGGTGGCACCGGCAATTCGGTCTCCTGCTGGGACACTTCCCTGGCGACCCTGTACTGGTCCAACGATCTGACGGGCCCTGGGCTTTCGACAGTGGCGCACGGTTCGCTGTTAACGCGCAACCGGTTTGGCGTTGCCACCGTTTATGCCGTGGGTACGGACAGCATCGTGGTGATCGGCACAGAAATGACGACGTCGTCCAACCATGGCTGGCTGTATGCGTTTGATGTCGCAACCGGCTACCTGTACGCTGGTTGGGGAACCAACCCGGTTCCTCTCGACCGTGGTGCGCTGTACACGCCGTCGTATGACGGCACCAACCTGTACGTCGGTACTGCGGCGTTCGGGACGCTCGGCGACGGCTCACTGTATTCGGTTAATGCCGCCACCGGCCTCGTGAACTGGAACTACAAAGACGCTCTTAATCCTCTGGAAGGCTGGCCGGGTGGCGTGTCGGTTGATGGGAACGCCCTCTACGGCGCCACCTATTACAGTGACGCTGTGGCAGGACTGTCGAGCGGCCATCGTTATTCGATCGACAAGTCCGGCGCGGGTCCTGTGGTCAACTGGAAGGGCGCCAATGGTCCGACCCTTTATGGGACGCCGACCGTCGGCCGCAACTTCGTGTACATTCCGCAGGACGATCCGTCGGCGGGCGTGCTGATGGTTGACAAGGCCATCGGCAAAGTCGTGTACAACTGGTCGGCCAATGGCGTGACGTCGGTGCCGATGAACGTTGCCATGACCTGCGACAAGTATTTGTTCGCGGGCACGCGTGACGGGTACTGGTATCTGCTGAATGCCACTGATCAGTCGATGGAATGGCGTCGTGAGTTCCCGCTGGCGATCGTGAACGGAACCGCGCTGGCCCGTCACCCGATCACGGGCGACGATTATGCCCTCTTGAGCGTTCGCAGTTCCGTGTCCGATCCGTCGGGATTCGGCGAAATCGTTGCGTGGCGCTTCAACCAGGCACCCCGCCCGTTCGCCCGCCAGAACGTGTATGAGACTCCGCTCATTCTCGTTCCGCTGAACAGCGGTGACGGACTTGCAGCGTCCGAGGCCGGCGTGTATTCAAACGACGGTTGTGTGGGCCTGAACATCACGGCTACCAACATCATCGACGTTGCCCCTGCGGCCCAGACGTTCAACAAGCTGCAGCAGCAGTACGCCGCGGCGTATGCCGATCGCAAAACCGGCTCCGACTACCTGACCTACTTTGAGGGCGGACAGCCTTCGAAGCGGGCTCTTCTGGCGGGTGCTGGCCAGCGCGCGGCTGATGGCGAACTCACCGTGCTGGACAAGATGGCCGATGATTCTCGTGTGACCGTTGCGAAGCGTTCGACCGCCGTCAGAGCGGCCGGCGCCAACGACGTGGTGCGCACGCATGTCGCTTCGGTTACCTACAGCGCGAATCCGGTTCCGCCCGGCGGTGCAACCAGCATGAGCTGGCTGTTTGACGGTACACTTCTGGGTCGCGGTCTGGATGACGAGTGGATCGAGTCAGTCATGGACGATCCGGATTTCTATTCGGAAGACCTTGGCTACGCTCTTCTCGGCTATCCGGCCCTGCTGGTTCACT
>JACRMA010000023.1:0-8106 GCA_016235085.1 Candidatus Zixiibacteriota bacterium | reverse complement strand
CGTGGGTGGATGCCCAGAAGACAACGTCTCCCTGACCTGGAATATCGGTGGTGCCCCGAACGTCGAAAAGGTGTGGAACCATGGGTCCATGGGTGATTCGAAGTCTGGTGCGCTGACGTGGGGCGCCGACGCCAACTGGGCGACGTCAATCTTCGACGGCACCTACATGTTGATCGGTGACTCTTCGGCGGCCGTCGGTGGATCGCAGATGTTCCTTGATTACTACAACTTCAAGGGACTCTTCGTGCCGAATCCGCGTCTTTCCGATGCGGTTTGCGGCTTCGACCAAGCCAGTGACGTGCTGATGGGTTATCGCCGTGAGGGCGGATGCCCAGGCCAAGCAGTTCCAATCTATGGATCGTGGGTGCAATCCAACTACGCAGACACGAACCAATCGTATGCTACGACCGATCCGAAGGCAACTCTCGGGACGAACACGATCCAGACTGAAGTTGGCGCGAATGACCCGATTTATGGGGACTTCAAGCTGATTGAATGGAAAGTGAGCAATCGCGACGCGGTTGACAAGCCGGGTCTGAGAGTCGGAACATACTTTGACTGGGACGTTGCGGTCAATGGTGCGGCTGACGTTGCCCTCATTTCCGACAACTTCAACGGGTACTCGATCTATTCTAGCAATGGTACCCCGGGTTATGCGTACGGAATGCTGGATCCCAATCAGCCGACGTCATTCTGCGGCGTCGACCCGACCGCGTTCTCGCCGCACAAGATTTACAGCAGCGCGAGCACGATCGTTTACAATCATGCCCCAGGCAGATGGGTGGGAGACGCTCATCCTTCTGACGAGGACTATGGTTGGTACCTGGCAACACGGGCACCGTTCCGCTTCTACGAGTTCACCAATGCGAGTGGTGAGGACCGTGGCGGATGGTTGATCGGCAACTCCTTCACGCTGCCTGCCAGCGGATCGCATTCTGCCGTTCAAGCTCTGTACGCTGTTCCTGCCGCCGGTGGCGATCCCGCAATCGATGCGGCCGCGACCGCGTTGGCCAAGCGTGCGGCCCGTTGGGGCGGTTATGCCCGCGGTGATGTGAACGACGACGGATGCGTGAACATCGCCGACGCCTGCTGGGTGTTGTCCGGCAACCAGATCTATCCTGACACCTATTGCGGCGACGTGAATATTGACGGTGCCGTCAATGGTGCGGATCAGACCTACCTGTTGAATTACGTGTCCGGCACCGGCCCGGCTCCTCTGGGCAAGTTCCGGTTCTCGTACTAAGGCTTCACGCAGGAGTCCCGCATAATGCGGGACTCCTGTCCTGAAGACAAATCAGACATCTCGCTTGAGTTTGAAGCGCCCTGCGTAAGCAGGGCGCTTCGGTTTTTGGGGGGAGATGGGGAAGTAGGACCTATGGGACGTATAAGACCTATGAAGAAATCGGGAGGCAGCTTATTCTTCGCTGGGGTTGAATGAAGCGGGAAGAGATTATTGAGAGGGTGGCGCGGGTCCAGGGATTGGTGGATGACCTGCTGGATTTGGACGCGGTCTTCTCAACGCGGCAAAGCATTGTCATGCGTGGCACACCGAGGGTGCCTTTGGCCGATTTTCAGACGGCGGTGCGGGGGCGGTATGCGGCAGCGGGGTACCGGTGTGAGATTGAGTCTGCGCCGGGATCGGGTGTCCCCAGTAAGGGCCACGGGCAGGATGCCCGTGCCACCAGTGACGGAGACGTCAGCAGTTCGGAGCGGGATACAAGTATCGCAAGGCGAGTGGCGGCCGTTCCAAGGGAAGTCGCAGACCGAGTTCTGGTCACCGTGGTCGTAAAGGAGACCGAGGAGAAGTTCCCCTGGCTGAATATTCTGTTGTTCGTGCTGACGGTGGCGTCGGTATGGTTGTCAGTTGGCGGTTTGTTTGCGTTCTGGTTTCTGGCGATTCTCTTGTTCCACGAGTTTGGGCATTTCATTGCGGCACGGAGGCGGCGCATTGACACATCGTGGCCGTATTTCATCCCGGCTCCCGTCTTCATTCTGCCAAGCTTACTTGGCACATTTGGCGCATTCATTCAACTTCGCTCACCGATACGGGATCGCCGGGCGTTGTTTGATATGGCGGCCGCGGGGCCGATCGCGGGATTTGTGGTGGCGGTCATAGCGCTATTTGTCGGGCTGCCGCAGTCGACGGTTGTGGATCACGGAACAGTCAGCGGGCTCATCTTTGGAGAGTCACTGTTGTTCAAAGGAATCGCGGCGATTGTGATGCCGACGGTGGGTCAGAATCAAGACGTGCTCCTCTCCCCGATCGCGTATGCCGGCTGGGCAGGACTTCTGGTGACGATGCTCAATCTGATGCCCATTGGGCAGTTTGACGGCGGACACATCGCGTATGCCCTCTTCGGGAAGAAGCAGAAGCAGGGAGCGATTGTGGTGATGGTGGGGCTGGCGGTGCTGTCGTACTGGTGGCCCGGGTGGCTGTTCCTCGTGGCGATGGGATTGTTCATGCGGCCCAAGCATCCGCCGACCCTCATTGACGAGATCCCGCTCGGTCGAAAGCGAAGAGTGTTGGGCTGGGGGTCGATGGCGATACTGGTTGTCACGTTTGCGCCGGTACCAAGCAGCGTACCGTAAGCTGTGCGGCGACATGTCGCCGCACTCCAAACACAAGGACGCGGAATCGGCGTTTTCGGGGGCGCATATCGTGCGTTGATTAAGACCTTGCGATTGAGTGTCTTGCTTCCCACGAAATCTCCCTTCCCGAAATTCGTCGCATAGACTGCGCTTGCGAGTACTTAACCGGAAGGCTCGGGGACCCAAGACTCATCGTAACGCCTTGTAATTGAATGAGTTAAAACTTATCCCCTGGCGCTCATCCCGCTGGCATGAAAGTTGTTTAATGGTTGAGCGGACCTGTAACTCCTCCAATTCGTGGTGGGGTTGGGTAGGCGACGGGAGATCAGAGGATCACCCTCTAAGATTTGAGGAGAGAATCCCAAGACCAAAGGACGGTTGATCGATCACGCCCACCCAACCCTGGGAAAAGTAAAGCGGTACTGACTATAGGTGGAAGGGCCTGTCAGTGCAGTAAGAAGGGGACCTCATGCGGGGATGAGGTCCTTTTCGTTTTTGGTTAATCCTGGGAACAACAAGGTGCGCGCTTTGCACGCACGCGGCCGTGGGTGGCCGCGCCACATCCTTGGGTGGCCGCGCCAGATCCTTGTCCAGACGGAGAGCCCACCTCACATTTGATCAGACGGGGCGTTGGGCGGAGATGACGAGATCGGTTGAGTGGCGCAGGTCGAACGGCTTCTTGTCGAGGGAGCCGTAGCACTCGACGTGTTTGAACCCGGCCTTCCAGACACAGGCCAGAACTCGATCTTTGTCCCAGTTCTCCCAGATCGCAGACTGTATGTCGGGAGATTCGTCACCCGACGGGAGGACGAGGGCGCTGAATAGCAGGCGGCCACCGACGGGGACGGCGAAACGCAGGTAGCCGCAGCCGTCAACCGAGCGCCGGGCGATCAGGGCCTTGATGCCCAACAGGAACGGGGTCAGATTCAGATTCTGGATCAAGATGTGCCCGCCGGGTCTGAGGGCGGCATTCAAGCCTGCCAGAGACTCGATCATCGCGGCATCATCGGGTTCACCGATGATGGAATTGCCGAGACAGAAGACCGCATCGAATGTGTCCGGACAGATCCGGCCGGCCGAGGAATGCGGAGCACCGTGAAAGACGAATGTCCTTCCCCGCTGCCGCGCGTTGTCCATTGCGAGACGCAGCATCGGCTCGGAGAGATCGAGCCCGGTTGGGGCCACTCTCAAATCAGCAAGAGCGAACATCAAAGCGCCACCGCCGCAGCCGGCATCGAGCGCGGTTGTGACACGCCATTCCTCCACCCACGGACGAATCGAATCGGCGAGAGTCGCGATGCGTCCGGGGAATCCGGTCATCGCGTTGTAGTGTCGGGCGAGGAAATTGAAATTGCGCATTACGCCGGCACGGATTCGAGCGGACGGTCAACCGCCAACGGGCCGGGGCCCCGCCAGAGGACATGCAGAGACAAAAGCAGCAGTCCGGCATCCTGAAGCAACAACATGTACCCGAGCCTGCGCGCATGTGAGGAGGTGGAGAAACAGCCGCAATCAATGTTCACGCCACGGGCGACGTTGATGCCGACGGCCACGATGAACACCGCAGTGAGACCCGACAGGATGACGGCCGCGCCCAGAACGCGGTTACCGATTATCAGCGCCATGCCACAGACCAATTCCAGCCAGGGAAGAATCAGGGCGAAGATATTGACCAGCACATCCGGGAGGATGTTGTAGTTGTGAACGATCTTCGCGAAGGCTTCGGGATGGATGATCTTGTCAAAGGACGCGTAGACGTAAACACCGCCGACGATCAGACGCGCCACCAGAGAGAGCCATGGATTTCGCAGGAACGCCATCGCCTCTCCCCTATGCTCCCTCACCGCCGGGCGCGGCGACTTTGCCGGAGTCGACCGGCATCTTCTCGTTCTGCCATTTGAGCCAGCCGCCGAAGAAGATTGAGATTTTGGTATAGCCCAACCCGCGCAGATGGCGCGCCAGGAACAATGACAGTTCGCAATCGGCGCCGGAGCAGTAGGTCACAATTTCGCGATCCTTGCTGAGCTTCTCCTCGACCGTTGGCCACCAGGTATCGAACTGCTCGAATGGCAGCAGCACAGCCCGGGCGATGTGGCCGGCCTCGTAGTCTTCGGGATCACGGGCGTCGAGGAAGATCACCTCGGGATCGTCGAATTTGGTTTGCGCTTCGGCAAAGGTCAGGAACGGCGGATCATCTTTCTGGGCCGAAGGCGGCGGAACGATCGTGTCGGAGGTGACGGGGACATGAGTCCAGGTGCCGACCCAGGGAATCCTGCCCGGAGCGGCGAGATTGCGGCCGACGCCCAGCGCGATGGAGATCAGGACAAGGAAGGCGATTTGGCTGATGGCGCGTTTCATGGCGAGTTCTGTGTTATACGCAAAAAGAGGGAATTTGGGTGGACGAAGTGGACGAAATGGACACTGTGAAAGGAGTGGACGGGTTACTTTGGCCCCCAGCGGAAGATGACACCGATGCCACCGGCCAGAGAGTCATGGCGGGCATCCGCGAACCCCGCTGTCTTGATCTCGCTCACGATTTCCCTCGGACTGGCGTGGCGGAAGATCGATTCTGACAGATACCGGTAAGCGAATTCGCCGCGTCGGGCCACCAGCCTTACGATGAGCGGGGCGATGATGCCGAAGTGGAGACGGCAGAGCCAGCGCCAGGGCCCAAACCCCGGGCTGGACAAATCCAGAAGCGCGCCCTGCCCGTTCGGGGCCGCACAGCGGTGAGCTTCCTGGAAGAACTGCGGACGGCTGATCAGATTGCGCAGGGAAAACCCCATCATCTGGCCGGCGAAGACCTGATCGCGAAACGGCGGCCGGGTAACGTCGCAACAGACATAACAGACGCGGCTGCGTTCGGCCGGAGTGAACATGCCGTCGGAGAGGCGCTCCATCTCGCTGGAAAAATCGCAGAGAACAACGCGGCCACGCGACCCACGGCGGCGCAAATAGACCCGCGCGAGGGCGCCGGTGCCGGCGCACCAATCGGCAATCCATCCCTCCAGCGGCATCGCGCCGGCGGCACGACGGCGCCATAAGCGATCCATGCCAAACGAGACCCATGTGTTCAGACGGTCATAGTCGGGAGCAATCGTGTCGAACATGCGCCGGATGAACCGCGCCTTCGCGTGGTCCGCGGCGGCGTTGGACGGCGCTATTGGGGCAATCGGCGTTACCGGATCGTTCAACGACCTTGATTTCCTGCGGCACCGGGGCCGGCTTCGCCGGAGGGGAGCCTGACGTCCGAAAATGAATACGTGTCGATCTTCAGTTTCTTTTCACCGGTGAAGTAGATCGTGAGCTCTTTGAGCCCTCCGGATTGGTTTGGCCCGAATCCGACATTCACCGTCATCCGATTCTCTCCCGTGACCGCGCGGAAACGCTGAAAGGCGATGGTCACTGCGCCGCTGTACCCATGGGCGAAGAGATCCTTGACGAAGTTATTCGGCTCGAACTTGTCGCTTCCCAAGTCCTTGAGAGCGTAGAGATCATGCTTATTGATCGCATCGGTGAGCTTCGGAATTAGCACCCGGCACTGCTCGACAGGATCAACAGGCCGGGAGCAACCCGCAAGCTGGGCGCCAAGAACGATAAGGACCGACAAGATCAGGTATCTGCGCATAATGTGTTTCACAAGTAAATCCCTCCCGCAGGTGAATTCTAACAGCGATTGGGGCTGGTTGCAAGGGGGAAATGGGGCGGTTGGCACCGCGCTGGCGCGGAGCGGTGGGCGGAGCCCACCCTACGTCACCATTCAGGCTTTTCGTCGAGGAGGGATTGGTGGATGCGGAGGTAGCTGTCATAGCGTTCAGGTGCGATTTTGCCCTGTTGGATGGCTTCAGTGATCTTGCAGCCCGGTTCGCCGATATGCATGCATTGGCGGAATTTGCAGTTTCCGAGGTACGGACCGAATTCGCGGAAGAGACTGGGAAGCTCCTCGACGCTGGCTTCCCACATGCTGATGACCCGCTGGCCGGGGGTGTCGACGATAAAGCCGCCGAAGTCCAGCGGATGGAGTTCAACCGCTGTGGTGGTGTGAATGCCACGGCCGGTCGAGTCGGAAATCTCGCCGGTGGCGACGGCGAGTCCCGGCTGGAGAGTATTGAGGAGCGACGATTTGCCGACGCCGGAGTGACCCACGAAAATCGAGGTCTTGAATCGCACGATCTCACGCAGACGGTCCATGCCAACGCCCTGCGCCGCCGAGGTCAGGACGGCCTCGTAGCCGATCGATTGGTATATCTCGGCAAGGCGCAGATGCGCCCCGGTCGTGGCCAGATCAGTTTTGTTGATGACCACCACACCGTCCATTTCGTTGCGCTCGGCGCTGAGCAGGAAGCGGTCGATGGCGCGTTGTTTGAACTTGGGCTGGGCGACCGAGGAGACGACGACCAACTGGTCGCAATTGGCGACGATGACCTGCTCTTTGCCGGGACGGGAGATGTCCGGGCGGGAGATTTTGTTGCGGCGCGGGAGCAGGGATTCGATGGCGCCGTAGGGCGGATTTTCGACGCTGATGGTGACGTGATCACCGACAACGACGGGGCCGCTGATCGCGCCGGTACCGATGCGGAATCGGCCGCGCATTTCGCAGTCGAAGGTACCGTCAGGGGTGACAACAATGAAACGTTTGCCGAAGCTCTTGATGACGCGGCCGTCGTACTCGCGCGATTCGTTCATGGGCGATCAGGCGACGGCGCGGCCGGAGGCCGAAGGGAAACACCCGGGACAAAGAGGCCGCATCAAATTCCCGTCATGTAGCTGGACACGTTGGTGATCTCCTGTTCCAAGGTGCAGACGGGATAGATTTCGCGATGAACCCATCGTTCATCCATCGGATTCTTGTGGAGGATTTCCTGAAGTTCTTCACCGGAGGTGACATCGTAAATGGTGACGCTGCCGTGCTGCCCGCGGAAGCCCCAGTGATGCACGACCTTCCCACTCTTCATCAATTGCTGCAGATGGCCGAGCCATTCGGTGATGCCGCTCACCAGACCACCGAGATCATTGATTTCCTCATCGCTGCCTTTACGTCGCTCGTACACGAGAAAGTACATAGCCATCTCCCTGGGTTGTGTCCACTACCGGAAGAATATAGCTCGCCAGAGGCCGGGAGGTCAACTGGGGCGGGGAAGTGAATGACAGGGCGGGACCGGGACGGTGTTGTTCGGTTAAGGATGGTGACTGGCGCGCCGGACGCGGGGCGTATGCAATACGCCCCTACGCAGGTCTCGCTTCACGACCCAAGCAGCCCGGGCGGCCACAGAGGGCCGCCCCTACGAATGCCCAGACGAGTTGTCGTTCGAGGTGTTGGCGTCCGGTTCCATGGTGAGCACCTCTTTGGCGAGGCGCTCCTGTTCGGCGAGAGCTTCGGGAGTACGGAATTCGCTGACGCGGACGTGCTGGGAGAAGGATGCGATTAAACCAAGCAGGAAGACGGGCCCGACCTCAAAGATGTGAAGGAAGATTGAGAAGCCGAGCGCCTCGTCCTTGGGGATGTTGAAGAAGCCC
>JACRMA010000012.1 GCA_016235085.1 Candidatus Zixiibacteriota bacterium | reverse complement strand
TGTAGTTTCCGACTGCCAGATCGGCATCGCCATCGCCATCGAAATCGGCGGCGACGACCGAGCGTGGATCGTTCCCCGCCGGATGATTCACCGGTGCAGCAAAGACCCCGTTCGCGTTGTTCCTCAGCACCGAAACGCTCGCACCGACCGCATTTGCCGTTGCCAGGTCGGCATCACCGTCTCCATCGAGGTCGGCGGCATCTATCGAGAAGGGGGAATCTCCGGCCGGGTAGTTTACTGCTATGCCGAACGTTCCGTTTCCGTTGTTCTTCAATACCGAGACATTGTCGCTGTAGGCATTTGCCACGGCAAGGTCGGGGTCAATGTCCCCATCCAAATCGGCAGCAACGATTGAGACGGCACCCGACCCGACAGCATAGTTCGTCGCCGCCGCGAAGACACCGTTACCGTAGTTCTTCAGCCCCGCGACATAGGGACCATTGAGACAGACCACCGCCAGATCGATATCGTTATCTCCGTCCAGATCGAGCGCGATAATTGAGTATGGTCCGCCGCCGGCGGTATAGTTCACTGTCGCCCCAAACGTCCCGTCGCCATTGTTCATCAGGATGCCGACGTTGTTGCTGCCATACTTGGCCACCGCCAGATCCTGATCGCCATCCCCGTCCAGATCGGCGGCGACAGCCGAAAGAGGCTGGGCAACCGAGGCATAATTGCTGGCCGGCCCAAAGGCTCCATTCTTGTTGTTCATCAACACGGAGATGCTGTTCCCGTCCATGTTGGCCACCACCAGGTCGGCATCGTGATCGCCATCCAGATCAGCGGTGTGAATCGAGTAAGAGCCATTGCCGGAGGCGTAGTCTGCAGCCGGGTCAAAACAAACTCCCTGACCGTGGGCGAGCGGCGACGGCATGCTCACGAGCGCCAGGATTGAAACTCCTGTCATGAACAATCGGAATCGCATCTCCAACCTCCCCAATCGGATTCCGTCCGCTTGCTCGCCGGACGCGGCAGACAGCGGCGAGAAATAGGGAAGATGCGGCGAAGATGCGCCTCACCACCACCAGCCATTGCAATTGCTCACAATTTCGCGACGTCGGGCATTGAAAGCAAGCGAAATTGTCAATAAGTCATAACAGGCCGATCAACTCGAATGGTCCGCTCTGAATGTGACGGAACGACCGTCGCAGCCTGCCGGGGAAAGAGAAAGCCCGCAGGACGATCCTTTGTCCCGCGGGCTTGACGACTCTCTCACTGGCGCATACTGTTAGCTACGGCGCGCAAGGATCGACGGGATTCGGTCCGCCGCTGAAGGCCGTGGCGATCAGATAAATCACATCGAAGACGTCGGAGACTCCGTCGTTGTTGGCATCGCCGCGCGTCTTGGGGCAATCGCTGTCTTGCGGGTCGGCGTCACCAGTGAATGCAATGCCGATAACGCCGATGACATCGAATACATCAATCAGTGCGTCGCTGTTGAGGTCGCCCTGCATTGGGCAATTGCAGGGACACGTCGTGAACTTGAGTTGCGTCAATGGTCCCGAGCCCGGTGCGGCAATCCATTCATTGTAGTCGAAACGGATGTGGGCCCGGCTTGAGATGACCGTTCCGTCCGGGAGCCCTGGTTTCGGCGTAACCGTATAAGCAACGAATCCTTCCCCTTGAGGCGGTGTGACATTGGGCGGCAAGTTGATCCCATCGAAGAACCATATCAGCTCACCGGTGGAGGAATTGAAATTCACACTCAGCACATTGTCGTTGATGCTGGGGCCTAGCTGCAACGTATTCCAATCCAAGTCTGCATCCAAAGTGTCAACAACCCAAACGTAAATCGCTTCGGCGGTAGCTGTCGACTTGTTCTCAAATTGGATGTTGTATGTCAGGGGCTCGGATCCATTGGTGACATTCCCATTCGGACCACATCCCGGTGGTTGCACCAGCATGTCATTCGGATCAACCGAACTGACCACGATGTCGTGTCCATCGTCAAAGTTGTTCGTCAGCACGATCTCATTGGGAACAGCATCGACTGACGCGGTTGCAATTAGCGACGTGCCGTGGGGAATTCCCACAGGGATGTGGATGAGGATAGAAAAGGTCAGCGGTGACGGGCTTGCCTGCATCAGTGGCACAGTCCAGGTGATGACACTGTCCAGGACGGTGCCGACGGGATCGCTCGAGATGAATTGCTCCCATCCTGGGAATCTGAGGTGGAGAGTGATCCCGCTCACATCCGTCGTGCCAAGGTTGAAGAGGTTAACATAATAGTGCTTGTCAAAGCCGGGCCGAGATGCCCAGTCGCTATAGATTTGTACGGCCAGATCGGTGATTGGGGGCGACGTGTGGACATAGTTGAGTTTCTCTCTCATCGAGGAATCGGCGAACTTGGATGCCGTGAGCCGCACATTGAACCAGCCATTGGTTGTGTATGTGTGGGCGGGGTTTTGCTCTGTCGATGTGGGTGTACCGTCACCGAAGTCCCAGGACCATGCGGTCGGTCCGCCGCTCGATAGATCGGTAAACTGAACTGTCAGCGGGCTCTCCCCGGCTCGGTCCGTTGAGGCGGAAAATCCGGCGACTATCCCATTCACAATGATCTGAGCCATCGCATAGTATTTCTGGTCGCCGACTGTGGCCATTGCCGCGGCGCTGTAGCTCCCTGTGCCGGGGTACCCGTGATACGTATTCTTCCCAGAGCCGGTCGTGCCGTCGCCGAACAGCCATTCCCAACTGTCGGCCGGTTCGGGCGTCACGCCGTCGAAGGACACTACCCGTGGCGGATTCCCACTGGGTGCCGAGTGGTTAATCGTCGCGGCATGATCGTTGGGACCGAAAACGCTGATCAGCCCCTTCGCAAATGTCGGGAGTACGGGCGTATAAGTGGATAAAGGGACGAACAGGAGGTGGTTGCCAGGATTGGTGCACGTCGTGTCGATCTCAATGATTCCAGGCGTGCTGTTGACGTCGACAGTCATAACGAGCGAACCCGATACGTCCGAGCCAGCCGCGAAACCTCCCCCGAACAGCCAACCCTGCGCAAACAGGACCGCCATCGGGGATGCTGTCACAGGGTGGCTCTCCCCATCGTTAAACGCGATGGTCGAATACCCTCCTGCATTGCCAGACTTGCACGAGCCCTCACCACTGGCGTATTGATTCAGCACACTGATCTGAGGGGCACTTCCAGTCAGCCTCTCTGAGACACCAAGTTTGAGAGATGAAATGGAGGTTCCGGCTGTTACTGAGCGGATCACCAGCGGCACAACCAGTTGCCGGACCGGTGCGTCGTTGGTCAGTCTGATCGCGATCGTCTGGTTAGTGGAACCTGGGAGAACTTGTTTGGATTCGACCGTCACGGACCACAGCGTCCCCCCCAGTGTCGGGGCGGGAGATACGAGACCAAGACAAGGATCCACGGACGTGCCGCCGGAGAATGCGATATCCCGAATATACACTATGTCGACGGCATCAGTGACTCCATCCGCGTTGGCGTCTGAACGCGCCGTTGAACAGTCAGGGTCAGTGATGCCGGGTTCTCTTCCCTGGTATACGATACCGATTGTCGCGATGACGTCGAAGACGTCGACATTAAAGTCGTCTTCGACATCTCCTTGATTGGGACAGGAGCACTGGGGGGCGCAGTAGCACTCATCAGTCCAGCAAATGAGAGCTAATGCCAGCATGGCAAGACAGGCCAGTCCAGTCAAAGACTTGTTCATTGGCTTCATTCAGACCTCCTTCGGTTGTGGCGTAGAATT
Organism: Candidatus Zixiibacteriota bacterium; assembly: GCA_016235085.1. Lineage (GTDB taxonomy): Bacteria > Zixibacteria > MSB-5A5 > WJJR01 > WJJR01 > JACRMA01. Next base: position 36,786 of record JACRMA010000012.1, on the reverse strand, counting down.
ACTGCGTTGAGGACCGGTGTGTAGAAGGGGCGTTCCAGTGCACGGGTAAACGTGATCAGGGGAGAAGGGCTGGGCGGCTTTCGCAATCGCCTCTCGCGAGTGATTTCATGCAACTGTGATCGTCGTGTGATTTCCGTCATGCCCGAGGTAGTTTCAAGTCAGAAGGAGTTTTCGACCAAAGTGACCGCCGTACCGCAAAGCGTAGCGGAAGAACCGGCGCCGTCAATCGGTTACCGATGTCGCCCCAAATGGAGAGACGAAGGCTTCACCAAGTGCTATGACTTACAACTCCCTTGGGGGAGGGAGGGTACTCTTCAAAGACTATCTACACGATTTGCGTGATGCTACTGCTCTTCACGCGACACTATGCCGCAAAATGAGTGACGGCGATGCCAGTGTCAAGCAAAAAATAGGAAAATCGTCCAGATATGGCGCTTCGAGCGCCTTCATAATCATGATAATAACTATCCCGATTAAGCCAACATGCGGCATTCCGGCACGGGTTTCAACACGGATGGGCACGTCCGGGTGCCGTCCGGGTGCCGTCCGGTCAACACACCCCCAAACAGGAGAATCAGCGAAATAGATCGGGGCAGGCCGGATAAGTTATGTTGTCAGCAAGCACTGACGCGTCATCATCTTGGTCCAACATCATACGGATTCGGCTCTAATCGCAGATTCGCACGACCATTGGGCGACCGGCGATTCGCCATCGGACCGACACCGCAATCGGGCGGCGGCGATCCGCCGCTTCTGCCGATGGGGGAAATGTCCGACGTGCAGATTGTAACCAGCAGTGTCTCGGAGAACGCGCCGGATGTATCGAATTGGTACGTCCACCCCAGGCCGGGCTTGCGCGACCTAAGTTCTTGCCATCACTCACGGTGTGTTTTAGCTTGGGCAACGATGGCATCTGGATTGGCTGATGAGGTACACTGTCACTTCGAGAACCTGACCGAAAAGCGAAAGGGAGCGTGCCATGGGAGACAAGGGCGGTAAGAAGGACAAGTCGAAAAGCCAGAAGCAAAAAGCCGTGAAGCAACAGCAGAAGGTCAAGAGCGGTCCGGCCAAGCAACACGCGAAGACCCCATAACATCGTTCCGCTGCCGAGCTCCGATTGTATATTTGAGTGGCCCGATTGGCGCGGGGAAGTACCGTCGGAGCATGAGGCGACAAATCGGCAAAAAAGAAGTCCGTGGCGATACCACCTCCCCACGGACTTCCCTGCTTGGTCTGGCCGCAGGAATTGCTGCGTCAGCCCCAATCGAGCACGATTGCGCCAATTACACTGCTAATACAGGTCTGCAACGAGACACTTGACCCTCTCCCGAGCCTTGCGGGGCCCCGGAGGGCAAAGCACTTCCTCCGGGGCGTTCCCCCAAACGGTCCTGCTGGCCCTACCCGAACAGAACCCATTACAGATCTCGCGAAGCCGTCAGTTGTGACAGATGGTGAGATTCTCGACACTGCCCAAACCACGCTAAACCAATCATGGTGAATCCCGGCACTCGGACAATCAGATAATCTTGAACACACCTTTCGATTCCTTCGAAACGTCTTCAGCAGCAGGACGACACAACCTTTCGGAGGTCGCGGTACAGAGTTGACTTTTCGTTTGTGGCGGCTCATGTTGCGCAAAATGAAAGTCCTGAACTATCACCACCTGCACTATTTCTGGACTGTGGCTCGCGAGGGAAGCCTGAGCCGGGCGAGTGCGGAATTGCGGCTGGCGCCATCGACTCTGAGTGCTCAGATCCACGCGCTGGAGGATGCGCTGGAACGCAAGCTGTTCCAGCGGAAAGGCCGTCGGCTTGAGTTGACCGAAATGGGACACGTTGTGCTGCGGTACGCCGACCAGATCTTCGCCCTCGGCCAGGAGATGCAGACCGCACTGAGTCCGCGATCGGGCAATGGACCCCTGCGGCTCACTGCGGCAATAGTGGACATTCTACCCAAGCTGACGGCCCGCCTCTTGCTGGAACCGGCGCTGGGACTCGAAGAACCTGTCAAGCTTGTGGTTCGCGATGGCAAACGGAGCGCTTTGTTGGCGGCTCTGGGCCGGCGCGAACTCGATATCATTCTGACCAATGCGCCGATCAAGGGGGGGCGCGGTAACAAGCTGTTCAATCACTTTCTCGGTGAGAGTGCTGTCGGTTTGTACGCCCGGACGGATCTGGCCATAAAGTACAGACGCCGGTTCCCGCAGTCATTGGACGGAGCGCCCATTGTGATGCCGACCATGATTGCCGGGCTCCGTTCCGCATTGGACCGCTGGTTCACCGATCATGGAATTCAACCGAAGATCGTTGGCGAGTTCGACGACTACACTTACATCCTCCTCTTCGGGCAGTCTGGTGCAGGCATATTCCCCGCTCCGGCATTCGCCAGCGAAGAAATTCAACACCGGTTCGGCGTGAATTTCATCGGCACGACTCCAATTGTTCATTGGCGTTACTATGCAGTGACGGCGGAAAAGGCTATCACGCATGCGGCGGTACGAGCGATTTGTGACGCCGCACAGCGTGCGCTCGGTTCACCGACAATCTGAGTGCTCCTCGGACTTTCGCATCTGTTCGCCCGTTGATCGCACATGATCCTGGCAGTTGACGCCGGGCGCCGGCCGGCTGCCGGAGCATGCGGCGCGTACTCCCGCGACTGCGTGTTCAGTCAGACGTCCCCAAAAGGAACAGGGGCATCCGAAGATGCCCCTGATAGCCAATCTCGCGCGTGAACAACTAGGGATTGCACGGATCAAGCGGATTGGGCCCACCGCTGAACGCCGTTGCAATCAGGTAGATCACGTCGAAGACGTCGGTGACGCCGTCGTTGTTGACGTCACCGCGAGTCTTGGGGCAGTTCGCATCCTGTGGATCCAGGTCACCGCTGAATGCGACCCCGATCACGGCGATGATATCAAACACATCGATATCACCGTTGGCGATAAGATCCCCCTGCGATGGGCATCCGCAGCCGTCGCCGGTGATGGTAATTGTACCTTTCGTAAAGACCGGGAGGATGTTCGTGTAAGTCGGCGGATCTTCCTGGGTAAAGATCAGATGATTAGCGGGATTGGTGCAGGTCGTGTCGATCTCGAACGACCCCTGCGGTCCATTCACGAACACCGTCAGAATGATCGACCCAGAGGCGTCAGCGCCTGCGGGGAGGGCGGGGTCCGTCAGACGGCCGCGGACGATGGAGATTCCCTCGGGGAGGTCCCCGACGTTCACGTCGACATCGGGCGTCATGATCGCGGTGGCTGTCTTGTATCCACCCGACAATCCACTCTTGCAGTTTCCATCGGGAGTGCCAAACTGCAGCGCGGAGCTGATTCCCGTCAGATACCCCGTCAGCCGTTCCGCATAGCTGACCCGGATTCTCGTGATGGCCGCTCCCGGCGTGACTTCACGGATTTCCAGGGGGAGCAGGATCTTTCGCACCGGAACTTCATTGGAGAGTTTAATATGGATCGGCACCGAGCCTGACAGCGCGCTCTTACTCTCGATCTCAACGCCCGTCACGCTATGATACATGGCGGTCATCGAATGATTGGTATCCAGTGCGAAAGCGATCGACTGTCCACCGGGATAATCCGCGCCATCGCGCTGCCACTTCTCAAACGGATTGCCGTTGAAGTTGGCCGGTGCCTGCAGCGTGACGTTCGTTCCCTGAACATATTCGCGGGTGAATGGAGTCGTGCCATCGGCCTGACCGTTGATGTCCTGTGGCGTGACCACGATGGCCACGCCGCTCCCGGGATTGGCTGAGGCAATGGTGAGCATGGGGATGTGGTACATCGCGGTCATCACTCTGTCGGCGTCGATCGTCAGGGAAATCGCCGGATTGGTTGAGTAGTCCACTCCGTCACGCTGCCACTTGAGGAAGTTCCAACCGTTAACCACCGCCGGAACTTCGATGGACACGATCTGGCCACTGCCGTACAGATAAGCGTCCGGGGTCGTGCCTCCTGTTTTGCCATTTTGGTCCGGCGGGCTTAGGGTTATCGCTACGTCGTTGTCCGGGTGCAGGGAAAATACGGCGACATTGTAGCAGGGTCCGATGAGGACCGTCGTCGCCGGGCTTGGATTGCTCGCACCACAACTATTGACCGCGCGAATCTCATAAATGAACGTGCCGGGTCCCGCGGGACTCATGCCCCACACTGGTATGCTTCCGCAGTTCTGCCAGATACCGCCGTTCTCACGAATTTGATAGTAGTCCGCTGCGGGCACGTTGTTCCACCGAATGGTCAGCGGTGTGCCCGTGCACACTGGATTGGCCGGCTGCACGACAGGCTGCGTGGGCGGAGCGGGAGCGGCGGATCCATCAGCGGTTACCGTGATTGAGACCGGCAAACTGAGTGCGCTCGCCCCGCAGCTGTTCTCGGAACGGACTTCATACGTGTAGAGGCCCGGGACCGTCTTGAAATAGAATTGCACCGGCACCGCCCCGACGCTGGTCCAGCTTCCGCCATTCTCGCGAATTTCATAGCTGCGGGCACCCGTGACCGCATCCCAACTCACGGCGAATTGGGAGTTTATGCACACCGGACTGGGACCATCAATCCGTGGTTGCGAGACCACTGGCGGAATGGCGCCATCAACCGAGATGGTCGCCGTCGCGCTGGCCGCCCCGGCGCCGCAGCTTGACACCGGACGAACGGAATACACGTAGTCTCCCGCCACCGAGGGAGTGAATGACTTCGAGGTGTCGGTGCCGGTCGAAACCCACGCTCCGCCATTCTCCTGGATCTCATACCCCGAAGCCCCCGCCAGCGGCAGCCAGGCGACAGTGTAGGGGATCATGCACACCGGGCCTTCGGGTGTGATAACTGGCTTGCTCACGGATTGGGTGCAAGCGAGATAGACCGCCATCAACGCATGCGACGTGCTCAAGTCGACCGTAATCGTGGTACCCCCGGGAAAGTAGACACCGTCTTTCAACCATCTGACGAACGTGTCTCCCGCGCCGATGCCCGGCGCGGTCAGCGTCACATCCCTTCCGGGTGAATACTGCCGGTCGAACGGCGTGACGCCATCGCCCAACCCATTGGTATCCGCCGGGCTGATGGTGACCGCGATGCCCGAGGTGGGATTGTACGACAACACCGAGAGCGTGGTGTATGGGACAATGGCATCGTACGCATTCACGAATCCCCAGCCGAAGTCGGTGTCGTACCCGGCTGCGCCCAAATCACGGCTGGAAGTCTGCATCTTGGCTTCGACCTGGGCGGAGGTCAGCGCGGGATTGTTGGAGATGATGAGTGCCGCCACGCCGGCCGAATAGGGTGAGGCGAAAGACGTACCGTTGACAAAGGTGTAGTCCCCACTCACATATCCCTGGGTTCCCGTGCGATCGGTCGAGTAGATCGTCGAGCCCGGTGCGGAAAAGTCCAATCCGACACCGTAGTTGCTGAACGAAGAGCGCGAACCCTGCTGATTTAATGCTGCGACCGAGTTCACAAATGGGGCAGACGATGGATACGAAATAGAAGGACTGGCGTCATTCCCGGCACTGGCAAAATGAACCATGCCGCCGGCATAGGTCGAAGCATACTTGTCCTCGATGGCGCTCGATGTGAAGCCATAGTAGTTGCTGTTGTTGCTGACGCGCGCTCCCTGGGATTCTCCCCACGTCAGGGCATCAACCGTCCAACTCGCGGTACTTGACCAACTGCCGGAGCAATCCAGAGTTGAGGTAAACGGGCGGGCGGACAGGACGCGGCACGATGGGGCGATGCCAACCGTGCCGGTCGCATTATTGATGATGGCTGACACGCACCCCGCTACGGCAGTGCCGTGATTGTCGCAGGCATTGACCGGCCCGCCTCCGCCGCCTTCGCCGGTGAAGTCCGCACCCGGGAGTTGATTGATGTCCGGATGGTCCTGCTGCACGCCGGTGTCGATGATCAGCACCTTGACATTAGGATCCCCGGTGGTAATGTCCCACGCTCTGTCGCCGGCCATATCCATGCCGGGAGCGCCGCCCGATTGCCCCGTGTTGCGAATCCCCCAGAGACTGGAGAACCCGGGATCGTTGGGGATCAGATCACCATGCCCGGTAAAGATGGCATCCGGTTCCGCCCACGCAACCCGCGGATCAGAGGCGAGCCGATTGGCGATGGCCAAAACGTCGAACCCATTGCGAGAACTGCTGCGCAGTTTGTAGGCCCCCGGCATCTTGCCGAATTCCCGGTCTGTGGCGGCCAGTTCAGGAGCAATCGTCGCGAGCAGGGCGTCTCCGTTGGACTCGTATCCGTTCTTGAAACGCAGAAGGATTGTCGGAGTCATCGTCACCCAACCCCCCGCCTGAGTGCGGAAGACAGGCGAGACGAATGTCGCCGCCGTGGTGGCGAGCAGCGATTTGATGCGCGAATCGGCATCGGCCGGACCAGAGATTTCCGTCGCGAGATTGAGGAGTGACCACCCGGTGATCCCGGTCGCTTCCTCGGACATGACGTCGATTCCGGCCGCGTTAATCGCCGCCGAACGCTCGCTTGTGGATGATGGTGCGCCGTATTGGATTGCGAGCCGGACAGGATCAAGCGTCAGATTCTCCGGCCGCCCGTGGTACACATAATAGGTGGGGAGCGTCGAGGCAGCAGTTTGGAACTGAGCCTGGTCATCCGGTTGCGGCCCTCCCGTTGCCGACGCTGTCCCTTCTGGTGCGGCGACGCTGGTTCTCGGGAACGAGAACAACCCCGCAAGCACGATCGCCAGCACAAGAATCAGTCGCTTTGCCATCATTCCTCCTCCGCAAGGGCCATGTGCCATTGCTGTGTTCGCACGATGTGCCACCGGAACCCAAATTCGTCCGATGGATGTCACGTTCCCTGTGAGAACTTGTTCCCCGTAGGGCGGGGATATGTCGGTAACTGTATTGGTCGGGCGTCAGACCGCGGATCCGGCGAGAGCCAGTGCCAGCGGATTCACCTCAAAACCAGAGACGTTGCCGCTCATCGCGGCGTTTGGCTTACCTCAAGCAAGATAACAGGTTGGACGCCCAAATGTCAAGAGGAATAACATCCGGAATCATGAACGTCATCGAATCAGGATCGGCGACTTCTGGCGACATTCTTGCCCCTCGCGAATACTGCCGGGTAGTTCATTCACGGGCAATTCGACGGGTACGGACTGCAGGCGCAGGGGTTGCAGGGCGCTTGTCCTTCGGCAAAGACATAGTCGATCAGGTCCACCACGTCCAGGACATCATCGGCCCCGTCGCAGTTGATCTCGCCGCGATCGGTCGGGCAGATCGGGTCAGTCACCGGTTGGGCTGCGCCGGAGAAGACATAGTCGATTAACGCTATGATATCCAAAACGTCGATGACACTGTCCGCATTCAAACGGCCCTGGTCGGGACAGTTGCACGGGAAGAAACCCGCCAGAATCGTGACCACGTGATCCTCAGTGTACAAGGGACCGGTGCAGGTTGGGGTCGCAACCCGGAATGTCGCCGTGAAACTTCCCGGACTCGGCGATCCGGCAAAAGTAATCGTGCCCGTGCAGTTACCCGGGTCGGGAGCGATCGTCAACAGCGGACTCCCGGAAACTTTACTCACCACGCAACCACAGCAGCCGCTCGTTGGCCCGTTTTCATGGGAGCCCGATGCCCAGTAGGGATACGATCTCGCTATGCCGAGCGAGATGGTGTCGAGAGTCACTACGTCCTGCCAGCCGAAGGCAAATCGCCAGGCTTTCCGCGTCGTCGCCATCAGGTCGGTAGTGTCTGGACCTGCCGTCGACGTCACAAAACCCAGCGCGAATCGCTTGGCTGTCGTCGAACTCAAGGACACATTCTTGGCGAATGCCATTACCGAATGCCAATCTAATTTGGTGTATCCTCCCGAAGCCGGGATGATTTCGAATCCGCTCTTCACCAATTGTGCGTACAGGTATCCCTCGTAGAATCCGCCGCCACGATTCTTGAACAACCATTGATCATTCGGGGCGAGCCAGGCGCGCGGCGCTGGAGTGCATTGAATCGCGGTCATCCCACCCATGTACTTCTGAGCCAGCGTGGTGGCGCCGGAGTCGGCGCCCGTCTGGTACACCAGATTCATGGCCGAGCTGTACGCGGCCTTATTCTGTGTGCCGATCTGGTACTTCGCGTTCTCTGCCGACGGAATGATGTCGAAGTCCGCCGCCTCGCCGATGATCAGGCCGGAGATTGTACCGGCGGCTCGTTTGAAGATTTTGTAGGTGATGATTACAAAGTTCGACGAGTCGGCACTCTGGGGGAACTGGTACTCGACATCGATGCCAATGAGGGAATCAATTGTGGCCTGTTGCGCCCGCGCCGTAACCATGCCGGCGCCAGTTCCATAGTTGGATGAGTCGACCGTCAAACCGGACAACGCGCGGAAACCTCTGGCATAATTGCCCTGGCCAAACAGGTATCGGTAGACCGTTGTGTCCCCGGGGGGAGGTGCCGATGGAGTCGGGGTCCTGGCAATGATCAAGCTGGCATCGTAGATCGTGTTATTTCCCGAATCCGGCGAGCCGAAGCGTGGTGCACGGTAAAGACCGCGTGCGCCCCAGATGCCGCCACCCACAGGTACGTTCGCAGCCATACTCTGATGTGAACTGCCCGGGATCGGTGCGACGTTCAGTCCGATGCCTGTGCCCGAGTATCGCAGGGGCCCCATCGCGACACGGTCGACGCTCGAGACCTCGAGTTCCAGCCAATTGGTGTGCAGGGTTACGTACTCCGGGCAGGCAAAGTTATGGAATACGAAGAAATCCACCGGCAGGACAACGGGCGAGGTCTTTGTCGGATCATTGTGGGTGACCGAGATCTGCGCCCGATACAACCCCTCACTCAAACCCGCGGCGCTCATCACAACTGGCCGGACGTCGTCCATCCCTCCAGGGGGAATCGTGTACCCGCCAGTGGCGGTGAGCAGCCAAGCGCCGCTTGGCGGATTGAGGTACTGGATGCTCACCTGGCCGGTCATCGCGGCATTTCCAGGGTTTGATATAGTCAACGACTCGGAGAGGCTCGTGTTGGGAGGGGTGTTGTATTCACAATCGGCGCCATTGGCGTCAGACAAGTCCACGGCCGCATTCGGCGCAATCGTCGGGCAAAGCAGTTGTGCATTTGTCCCGCCGGGAATTCGATAGTACATCACCGGATTGAAGGTCCAGTTCCCCTGGCCGAAGACCGCGTCCCCCGCGTCACGGTCATTGATGTACATGAGGTGCAGCGTGTCGTTCACAGTGCGTGCCAGCGACGGCCAGTTCTCGGAGGGACACGAATCACCTCGGGCCGGGTCGCAACCTGGACGCCGGCTGTTCGTCAAGTTCTGTGCGGGCGACCAGTGGATGCCGCCGTCGGTGGATCCGGACAAGTAGACCTCACCGTTCATGTATCCGTGGGCGGATTGATCGTGTTGCTCGGCTGAGGTCTCGCCGCCGAATTGGCAGAACGTCAGGTACACATAATTCAAATTGGTTCCGCTGCCGCAAGTCGTCGAACCGTCACCGAATCCAATCGACGGGAACTTAATATTGATGTCGCGGCCACCGACTGCACCCGTGTTGTTCCAGTAGGCTTGGTGGATCGTGGTGATCGTATTGGCGACGTCATCCCAGTGCTTCCAGGAGCCCTGCTCGCTAGAATTCTGCACACGCTGCTCGTTCCAGACGATGTGAAGCTTACCGGCATTGTCGTAATCACCGACGACGTCGAGCCACGCTCCCGGACCCGCCGCGTCGTTGTAGCTGGTTACGAATACACGTTTGGAATCGCCCAAACCGGTCGTGTTCACCGCACCCCAGTCATCGCCGCGGGCCGGTGAAGGACGGTAGACGATCTGCAAAATGCCGTGTGGATTGGACGGGGATGGAGTGGCATTCTCCGTGACCAGGGCAATCTTGTCGCTCGTCGGGTCTGCCGCAATGTTGTAGCTCAGAGACGGGGTGGAATCGATCACGTAAGGTCCCTGCCAAATCATCGGGGCTGTACAGCGCCAAAAGACGAGGTTGGAATTCGCAGAGTAGGTGTGTGAGACGACGTAGAAATAGTCGGTGCCCGGTTGCCGGTCTACGGTAACGTGTGGCCAAATCACGTCGTCGGTGAAATTGCCGAGCACACCCTTCGAGCCATTCAGTACACCCTCGGTGAACACGGAAAATGCCGAGGCGGACTGCTCATAGTAGTAGGAGCAGTAGTCGCCGGAAGGCTGCTCAGGTGCATCCCGCACGTGAGCAACGGCTCTCGTGCGGTCGTTGTCGTCTACGTCCATTGTGATGAAACCGGCGCGCCCCTGCAACGGATCGCCACCCGCCCCCGAGATAGTAAGTCCATTCGTGCCATGGATGAAATGCCCTGTTGCGGAGTTATAGCTCTGGAAGTTGACGAACCGGTCAATGCGGTTCAGCGATTCGGGGATTATATCCCAGTGGGTCCATACAAAGTGGACAAGGTGGGACGTGTCGCCGACTGCCGGGGAGAGAATGGTCCCGATCTGGTGGGGTACCGCATCGTTATGCTGGAAGTCATATGTCGTCCATGCCAATTGCAGCCCGGGGGCGGCCGTCACCGCGTTCAATCCGGCGCCAACGGTGTAATCATCCCTGATGATCGATCGATTCGCCGGCTGCGCCGCGATCCAGTTATCCAATCGGTCCTGCGGCCCATCGGCGATGGGCAGAGTTGCCCACGACTTGCCACCTCTCGACGGCTGCTGGGCCTCATCAGCCAGGTGACGTGCCACCATTCTTTCGGGCGACTCCGCAGCCCAAACCATCACGGTCGCCAGGATGGCAACAGCAGTAGAGATCAGTCGAGTGCGCATAACCTACCTCCGGCAGGAGGGGAGTGCTTCGATGTGGACGTTACTAATACAAACGCGCGTCGGGGAACGCGATCATGACCAAGATACGACGAAGGGTACGAATTCGCAACTCCTCATCGCCAATCGAACTCGTCCAGCGGGAGATAACGCAAAGGGGCGCCAGACGACGCCCCTCATGACTGATCAGGTCAATGTACAAGCTACGGTGTGCATGGGTCGACCGGATTCGGTCCGCCGCCGAACGCAGTCGCGATCAGGTATAGGACATCGAAAACGTCGCTTATGCCGTTGTTGTCGACATCACCACGGGTCCTTGGGCACTGCGGGTCTTGCGGATCAGTCGCGCCGCTGAATGCAATTCCGATTTCCTCAATTATGTCAAACACGTCAATCATGCCGTCGCCGGTAGGCCGCACTGCGATGTCACCCTGGTGCAGGCAGACACACAGATTCACAGTGATATTGAACCCGCAGGTGTCCTTGTTACCTGCCGCATCGGTCGCGATACAGATGACGTGAGTGACGCCTCCCGGAAACGCCGAACCGGACGGAGGAGTGCAGACGACGACCGCCCCCGGGCAGTTATCGGTCGCCGAACTGCCGAATATGACAATCGCGTCGGATTGGCCGGGCGGTGCGTCAACAATCGTGTCCGCATGGCAGAGCACCACGGGACGCTCGGTGTCGCGTACGGTCACCGTGAACTGGCACGTGTCCATGTTCCCCGATGCATCGCTGGCGATGGACATGACTGGCGTCACACCGATCGGAAAGACTGTTCCCGATGGCGGCGTCGAAACGATCGATGCACCGGGACAATTGTCTGTGGCGGTTGGAGTGAAATTCACTGTCGCACCGCATTGTCCCACCGTGTTGTTCACGGTCATCGGCGCCGGGCAGGTAATGACCGGCGCTGTGTGATCCTCCACCGTGATCAACGCGGAACAGGTATCCGATCCACCCTGCGTATCAGTGACAACAAGGTCGACAGCGGTCACGCCGAGCGGAAACGGTCCCGGCGGCAACAGAGCCAGCGTCACATTCGTGCCGTCCTCCGGATCCGACGATCCATTGTTGACCGCGGCCGCAAACACTGCTGCCAGGCAACTGAAACTGGCATTGACTGTTACATTCCTGCAAATCGCCGTTGGTGGATTGTTCGCCGGCCCCGACGAGACGCGTCCCCACCAGGTTCCCCATCGGTCATCGTTCGCGGTGGGGCCGACGTCCATGGCGGCGTATTCCTGAATCGTCCAGAAGGAGACGTCGTCAATGGGATCGACGAGCGTGGCGCTGTAATCACCCCAGCGCACGCGTCCGCTCCCAAAATCCTTCACATAACTGGCCTCGCCGGCTTTCAGAAGGGAGATCGGATCCATGGTGCCCAGTGGGTCAGTTCCCAACCGACCGGTGTAGACCGCCTCGGCGTATCGTGTTGCGTCGGAGCGCGTGAATCCGATGAAGGCATCGTCATTGATGTTCACGGAGATACTGGGAAAGAAATGGTGCACACCGCTTCCGCCGTCAAGCACACCTGATTGAACGATGGGCGCCGGTAGCGCCGTTGGGTCCAGTTGGTACCAGAACGCCGCCGTGCGATCCACGGCTCCGACCGGCAAGCCTCCGCTGTGCGTACACCAGACGTGTCCATTGCGGAAGACGGCGTTGAGCATGCGACGGTCGTTGGTTGAGATCAGCGTCGCGGTGCCCAATTGCGGCGCATTGATCTGCGGCGAAAATGAATTGTTCACAGCGAATAGACCCGAGCCGGCCCAATCTGAGCCGGGCGTTGCCGACCAAATGGGTGCTGCAGCGGTGCCGGTGATCTGGGTCAAGCGCAAGAGGTTGACGCCAGCAGAACTCCAGCCCGGGTTATCGACGATATAAAGCGTCGGTTCGGGCCCGAACGTCTGGCAGACTCTCAAAGTGAAGCCGTCGAAACCGCCAAATGAATCGGACCCAACGGGGAATGATGTCAACGTCAGCGAGCCTCCCGCGAGTGCGGTGGACTTATTAATCACCCACATCGCGGTACCCGAAAACAGCGACGCCGCGACCGTGTACATGTTGGCCGTAACGGCAATCCAGGTGTCGTTGAATCCCAGATCGTCATAGTCGGCCCAGTTGACGTCGGTTGGATCCACGTCGACGCGGTAGAATGTCCAGCTTCCGGTGGGATTGCTGTTCGCGCTGATGGCGAAGAGGAACGATGCAGTCGCGGTTCGCACGTCGGCAAGGACAGTGGCCAGCCAGCGATTCGTTGCCGGATCATACATGATGCGAGGATCGGTCAGGCCAGTGGAGCCAACCGTAACCCAGAAGGCTGCCAGACTCACTGTGCTGATCGTTGCGCCGAAACGATTCTGAATCCGCACCTGGCTGTTCAGCATGGTCATGGTATAGCTCTTGCTGACCGCGCCATGCGTATCGGGCGGAATCACCCGGTTGTTGTCAGGCAAGGCCTGGAAGCTGTTCTTCAGTGGCGGGAGCAATACCCTCGGGCTGTACGCCGGAGTCGCCACATGATCCGGTTGCGGTGATAAACCCATGGTGAAGCCAATGTCACGGTCGGCGGGCTCTTCCATAAACGGAATCGCCTGAGAAGGGGCCCCCGGTAAGGCCGCCTTGGCTTTATCAATTGCGACCAATTCGTCCCATGTCATTTGAGCTGCGGGAGCAATGGACATCCGCACTCCTCTGACACCATCGCTTGGCGCCGGGCCTTGACTCGCTCGTGCAACGGCTGTACTCGCGAGGACGGCTAAAGTCAGACAAGCGAGCCAAACCGGCAGTGTGCCCCGGACTCCTCGATGTGCGCGTGACCCTGGCGTGCGAAACTCATTGGTGATGGTCATAAGCGGTCCTTCGATGGGGGAATGCAGCCAGGCTGTTATCTGGTCAATCCTGTGAACGACTGGGAATCGACAAGAGCGCCACGGACGCTATCCCGAACTTGTCGTTGAACGCACCGTCGCCTTGTAGCCACGGCGTTGTCGATTTTGGGACCTCGTGCTCAACGAGCGAACGAATTGCGCAGTACTTGCTGAATGCCGCTTTGATCAGGCATTTCCTACTTCGCAATAATACCGTACGAAAACGGATTTGTCAATACACGCCATCCGGAAGGCGTCCGTGCGGGACAAGTTGAAGTACCGGCCGCTTGGAATCGTTAAAATGTCTTGAGGGGCCGCTGGAGCAGTTTCTGGAACTCAGGATTGCTGCGCAGGGAATCCCAATACGGCAGGGTGCGCAGCCAGGCCGGGGCAAGCCAAGAGGGGATTGACAACTGCTCGTCGATCAATCGCAGGGCGGTGGCGTGATCGCCCGCGCTCACATGAACTTCGATCTGAGTGGCGACAAACAGAGGGCGCGACAGCGAATCTTTGACCACCTGCGGCGCATCCACTGCCGCGCGGGCATGATGGAATGCGTCTTCGAATTTTCGCAAACCGGCGTATGCGAGCGCCAGAGCGGCGTGTTTACGCGGATCCTCTGGATCGGCTGTGATCGCGGCTTCCAAAAGCGTACAAGCCGATGCGTACTCCGGCAATGCCCGTGTGGGGTCGCCCAATAGGGTATGCGTCTTCGCAATCAGCAAGGCCTTGGGGAAATACCAATTCTGGTCTTCATAGATGTCTGACTTCAACAGAGCGACGTGATTCAGTGCGGCCCCGCAGTCCCGCTCGGCCAGGAGCAGCTCGTACCACTCCCAGAAAGCGTCTTCGTGTCCCCGGTCGCCCAGCATTTCGAGGCACGCCCGGGCTTTGGATAATTCGCCGCGACCGAAGAGGTACAGCATGGCTTTCCATGTATAGGCGTTCCCTTGATCCGGGGTCAGATTGATGGACCGGTCAAAGAACTCTTCGGCTTCATCGTAACGCCGCATCATCATGGCGGTAATTCCTGCTTCGCACACGAAGGAGGAGCGCCGCGGGTCGAGTTTCACGACATCCTTCACGCCTTGGAGTGACTCCACAAACCGCCCTTGCCGACGCTGAATCATCGCAACCATGAACAGCGGCAGAGCCTGATTGGGCTGGAGCTTGACCGACTGGGTAAACTCGATCAACGCGCCCTCCAGGTCGGCTTGGCACCGGTAGCGATAGAACCCGAATGCCAGAGGTGTTTCCGGATCGTTCCGCCGAATCTCCAGCGCGCGTTCCACGGCCGCCTTCGCCTTCGCAACGCGGGCGGCCGTGTGATCATAACCATAGAAATACAATCCGGAGTGGGCGATGGACAGATAGGCGTGCGCCTGTGCAAACTCAGGATCGAGTGCGGAGGCGCGCTCAAACATCTGGATGGCGAGGCCGTGGTTCTCCGGACTATAATCTGGCTTGCTGATGTACTCCAACCCGCGCAGGTAGGCGTGGTACGCTTCGATGTTGTCCGTTGGTTTTGCCTCGATTGCGCGGCGTTGCGGATCGGCCAGCTTGACGTTTAACTGGGCAATCACCTGTTCGGCGATCTCGGATTGGACGTCGAAGATATCCTCGATCACCCGGTCGTACCGATCCGACCACATGTGCCGGTCTTCGTTCACCCGAATGAGCTGCGGCGTAATCCGAACGCGACTGGCGCCCTGGGCGCTTCGGTTCCAACGGACTGTTCCCTCCAGAACAAAATCGACCCCGAGTTCACCGCCGATTTCACGGATGGACTTCCTGGTCCCTTTGTATTGCATCGCGCTGGTGCGGGAGATGACCCCGATCTCATCGACGTTGGCGAGCCGGCTGATGATCTCCTCGGTGATGCCATCGGCAAAGTATTCATCATCCGCCTGACCGAGGTTTTCGAAGGGGAGGACCGCAATCATCCTGTGTCTCGGTTCCACCGGAGCTGCCGCTTGGGAACCGCTGGTGTGCCGCAGGCGGCGCAGATCGGCGAGAAGGTCGCCGGCCGTCTGGTAGCGTTCCTCGGGCCGTTTGGCGAGGCACTTGCTGACGATTTGCTGGAGTTCGGCCGGCACGTCCGACTTGAAGCGCGCCAGCGGCTCCGGTGTTTCCATCACAATCGCAAACGATATCGCGGCGTGGTGCTCTCCGGCGAACGGAGGCCTCCCGGCGATCATCTCGTAGAGAACGACGCCGAACGAAAACAGATCCGAACGCGAATCGGTTTCCCGGCCCTGGGTTTGTTCCGGGGACATGTAGGCCGCAGTGCCGGTCGTTGAGCCGGTCTGGGTCAGTTTGACGGCACCGCGAAACTTCGCCAGTCCGAAGTCCAGGATCTTGGGACGGCCGTCGCCATCGACCAGGATGTTCGCCGGCTTCAAGTCGCGATGCACGATGCCCGCCCGATGGGCCTTGTCCAGTCCCTCGCCGATTTGAATTGCCAGATCGAGCACGCGCTCCAGCGACCACGTCTTGGAGCGGACGAATTCGTCCAACGGAACTCCCTCGACGTACTCCATTACGATGAAGTCGCGGTCTGTCGAACGCTCAACTGCGTAGACAGTCGTGATATTCGGATGATTGAGCTTGGAAGCGGCCTGTGCCTCGCGCAGGAGCCGTTGCCGGGCCTCAGGATCGGCGCTGAGAGATTCCGGGAGAAACTTGAGAGCGACGTTACGGTTGAGCACTGTGTCGGTGGCCAGGTATACTTCTCCCATCCCGCCCGCGCCGAGCTTGCTGGAAATCTGGTAATGAGTAACCGTCTTACCGACTTGCGTCACGTCGTCTCCGCCCGCTGAATCTCCGTGCATGGCATTATACGCCAACGGTAAGATGAACGCAATGTTCAACTTTCGAAGAGGGGATTCGGGTGCCATGCCGGGCAGCACGCCGAAGACGTGTCGTCAGTGGGCGCGCCCAACGGAAACGGGGCGCTGGTGGCGCCCCGAGTTCGAGCCGTTGAATCCAACGATATTACAAGCAATGCGTCGGGTAGGGAGAGCAGTCGCAAGGCTGACAGAGGGGAGGCCCCCCACTGAAGACAAAGTCGATCAGCCGAAGAATGTCAAAGACATCAGGAATGGCATCACAATTGACGTCCCCCCGATGCATATGAGGACAGCCTGCGTCAATCAGCGGCGCGGTACCATTGCTAAACGTGTAGTCGATCAGAGTCACGACATCGTTTACATCGAAGACGTCGTCGCCTGCCACGTCACCGTGATGTGCACAGCAACAGGGATTATCGAGTACGCCGGGATCGGCCAGATGGGCAATGTCCTGATTATCGGCGTCCCGGAGAATCGAACGGACCAGCGTGACCGGGCTGGCGCCCAGGTGATCGGTGAGGGTGATCACCAGTCCGCAAAGGGCACCCGGACCGCTAAGTGCGCCAATCAGGATCCCCGCGTCGATGGTGACGGAATCCGGGTAGTAGTTCTGGTACCGGAGAAACACGTTGGTATCCAGCGCCGGTGCGGCAAGAATCGTGTCGAGCCGCCCCACGGTCTGGTCGAATTGCACATTGAGACTCGCTCCCTCGACTCCGACCAGCGAAGCGTCCAGCATGATCCAGAGCGTATCCGTGACGTTGCAGTGTTGTGCGAACGATGGCGGATCGACGAAAACCCGCTGCGCCATGGCTGACCCCGGCAGGAGCAGGCCGACGGCGAGGAGTGTGGCAAGCGCCACAGAACCGATTCTTGTTGTGTGATGGGACATGATACGACCTCCGGAACCTCGAGTTTATCATCCGCCAGAGTTGCACGGGTCGATGGGCAGGGAACCGCCGCTAAATGCCGTTCCAATGATGTAGATTACGTCGAACACGTCGACCACCTGGTCGTTATTGACATCGCTGCGTGCAATCGGGCATCCCGGATCCTGAATATCCTGACCGCCGCTGAAGGCCACATCGATGACGCTGATCACGTCGAAGACGTCGATGCTGCCATCGTTGTTGATATCGCCCTGGGACGGACAACTGCAGCAGCCGGGGACGACAATCATGCCATCGGCCGAGCCGACCGTGACCGGCTGCCCGATTGTGTCCTGAAAATAGACATAGACGAATTGCAGTGGGGTGCTGCATGGAGACGCACCCGTGGCAAATCGCATTGTCGCCAGGACACCCGGGCCGTTCGCGTACTTGGGCGGGAGAACGCAATCGAAGATGTCCCACACACCCAGCGTATCCTTGGCGGTCCACCCGAAGGAGCTTCCCGTGTTCTTCAGCAACGGTCCCTCGGTCACTCCAAGTACGGTGACGTCAGGACGCAGGAAACTGACCTGGACATTGAAACATCCCAGGGCGCGCACGCCGGTGTCGACGACGATATTGACGTCGAATGTGTCGTACGGTGTGGCGGATTGGCTGGGTGGGCTGAAGGAGACCTGGCCTGCCACCGTGCTGCCGGATGGGATCACCCAACATGTGATGATTGCAAGAAGGATACCAAGATACGGGTTACGGCGCACTCTCATCTGTTGTCACTTCCCTAATAACCAAAGACCAAGAACACTCAATTCGGCGGGGAGTCGGGAGCCCCCCTCTTCGGGAGGCTCCCGCCCGCCGAACAACGATTTACTTCACGATCATCATCTTCTTGGTCGCAGTGTAGTCACCCGCGATCATCCGATAGAAGTATACTCCGGACGGCACTTCATCTCCATCCGTCCCACGGCCATCCCAGGTAATGGAATGCCTGCCGGGTTCCTGAATGCCGTCGAGCAGTTTAGTCACCAACTGTCCGGAAATGTTATAGACCGCGAGCGAAACATTCGTGCGCTCACGCAACTGGTAGACGATCTGGGTCCCCGCGTTAAACGGGTTGGGGTAATTCTGGTCGAGGGCGTACGATGCCGGGAGCGCCGAATTCGATGCGAGCTGGGCGCCCCGGTGCGTAACCTCGAGCCGGTTGTTACCGCCATCACGGAAGTCCACTTCGTTGAAGTCCAATGACGTCCCTCCTGCCGCAAGGAGTTTGAAAGTCATCGTAGCGATTTCGCCTGACCCGCCCATCGCGGTTTCACCGCCGAGCAGGGCGAGGCTGACATCGATCATCTGTTCCGTCTCGCGGGCGTCAAAGAATACCTGCATCGGCGACTGCCGCAATTCGGCGCTCATGGCCGAGCCGACATACTCCAGTTGCTTCGCATCGTACGGGAGAGTGAACCGCACGGCCTTGGCATTGTTCTGGCTGTTCGCCATCAGGACCTTGACGGTGAAGCTTTCCCCGACAACCGGAGCCACATTCGGGATCACCAGAGACAGGCCGGACAGTCCGGTTGCCAATGATTGATCCGCGGGTGAGCTGGCGAAGACCGGTGCGAACTTGAGCAGTGGACTGACCGCGTCGAAGTTGATGGCAAAGATCACCAGATCTTCGAAATTGACGACGTTGTCGGTGGTCGGGATGCCCTTGGGGCTCATGTTGAATGTCGGACCGAAGTCGACTTCGTCGTTGTATCCCGCCTGGCCATGTGACTTGCCATAGGTTGGCGCGAAGACAAAGAGATCCTGTGAATACACCGAACCGTCGTACGGTGATTTGACATCGCCCAGCCAGTACGAGGTCGACCGCGCTGAATTCGAAGGCGCGGAGACGCTTCCGGCAGCGTCAACGGTGAAGGCGCGATAATGATAGACGTCACGTGTCGCGTCGGACAAATCATCGACGTCGATCAGCGTTGCAGCTGCTCCCGCGTAGACGCGGTCGAACGAGGCGGTATCCGACGGATCCGGACCTTCGGGATTGTTGTCGTCGTACTCGGGATATCCATGCCCACCGGCGTACCAATCCGAACGCATCACAACCACGTGATCGAAATCACTGGCCGCATTCGTCCAGTTCAAGTGGACTTTGTTGTGCCCCGGCGTCGCGGTCAGATTGGTCGGCGGCGGCGGCGGCGTTACATCCTTTGTGAAGCACCAGTTGAAGGAGCACGAATCGGCGTTCCCGCGGCCGTTGTCGTCGATCACCTTGAAGCGGATGCAATGCGCTCCATCCGACAAACCAGGCCAACCCGGTATTGTCCAAGTTGCGTTGCTGTAAGTCGTTCCGATCAGTCCAGTCGCGATTGCCTGCCAGTCGCCTGGAGAACATCCGTCGTACTGGTAGTAGACGGCATCCAATTCACAATCATCCGCCGCGCTGATATCGAGCACCGGGACAACGTTGTAGATACCACCCGGCGCGGGAGAATTGACTGTGATCGACGGGTCCCCGCAATCGGCGACCACCGACACCGGGTAGGCCAGCGACGCGACGATCGGGTTGTTGTTACCGTCACGCAACGACGCAGTCGTCATCGAAATCTGAGAACCGCTGCAGAGGCTGGTGCTGCCATTCAGGGCAACCGTGAACAGTGTGGCCGGACCGTTCAGCGCACCGGTCAGGACGCCCAGATCCACCGTCAGAATATCGTTGCCCACGGTGTTGTCGACCAGCGAAGTGAAGACGGAGAAGTTGGGCGACGCCGAAGTCACGCCCGACAGTACGAATGACGCCGGGTATTCGATGATAATGTGGGCGCCCTCCAGATCAAGGACGGCCTCGCCGATCCCTACGTCGAATGTGAAGTCTCCGCTGCAGTGGTAGACAATGGCATTCGGTGTCATGTCGAGCCCGCAGTCGACGTTCGGGCTCGCGTCGATGTTGCCGCCGCTGCCACCAACGAAGTACGTTCCGACCCCAGACCAGTCACTCCAGCAATCCTGGCTGGACGCGTTGCCCGAACTGTTGTCTGTTGCATTGGCCGTATTTGCGAACGAATTCTGTGTTGCCGACACGATTGCCCCGACGTTGGCACCGCCGCCGTACGTCAGGCCGACGCCATTACTGATGCCCAATCCGTTTTGAGCGATGTTATTGTTTAGCAGTGTCGTCGAGTTTGTCTTACCGGCCTCGGCAACGAGGTAAAGGCCCTCAGTGAAGTTTCTGATTGAGTTGTTCTCAAAATTCACCGCGACATTCCCCGATGCGTAACCCCAGATGTCAGTTGTCACGTAGACGCCGGCGCTGTTCGGTTTGCCCATGCCGTCCGCAATGTTATTGGTGAATTGCGGCGTGACGGAGGCATAAGACCCCGCGCAGGTGAGGGCGAAGTCGACATTTGTAATCGTATTGAGATTGATCACCGGTGCCACATACGGCGCAAACACGAAAATCCCGTAGCCGTTGACGGGACTGTTCGAGATGCTGTTGTTCTCAATCAGGTCAGCCGCACTGCCGGCCGCATTCCCGGCGTTATCGGTGTGAATGCCGCTGCCCGAATTGGTGACGATGTTGTTTGTGAAGGTGCAGCCGGTCGACCAATTTGAGGCGATCGCATCGTTGCAGTTCGATACGGTATTGTGATCAAACACTCCAGAGCCGTTGAAGTTGAACATGCCAATCGAGGCGTATTCACCCTGCACGTTGTCGACACTGTTGTGATGGAAATTGAACGTTCCGCCCGACGAGGCATAGAGTCCACGCAGGTAGATATTCTTGATTGTGCAGTTGTCGACGGTCAAATTGTTGTACAGGCCAAGCGCGTGATTCGTAATGATGCCGTTGCGCGCGTCCACGTCCACTCCTCCGGCCAGCACGCCGCTTGTCAAAGCGGTATTGTTTCCATCGAAGGTGAAGCCGCTGATCGAGACGTTGTTCGCCTGTACGAGCACCATATTGCTTGCGCCCGCCGGCAATGAGCCGCTGGCGCCTGGCATCGGAGCGGACAAGAGGGGATAGACGAGGCAAGTGCCGGCCCCCGCGCCCAGCAATGTCATGGCCTTCCCCACGACCAGATTGTCCGTGTAGCTGCCGGCGGCGACATTCACTGTTCCCGTCGTCAGCACCCCACTGACACCGGCCGACATGGTCTGAACCGGAGCGAGCGCGCTGCCGAATCCGCCCGGTACGGCCGAGTCATCTACATATGATATCGCCCGGCCCTTGTCCGTCGGCGTGAATTGAGCATCCACGTAGGCGTTGTTGTTCGCATTGGACAATGCCATGAGGTCTGGATACCAGATTGGACCGTTGGCACCGAGAGTGGCGAGCAATGCAATCTCGGCTCCCTGGTTTGGCGGCAATGGCCAGTTGTTATTGGTGAAGGTCAGATTAGCGCCCTCATTCACCCAGCCGCGTGTGCCGGATACCGCGTTGTTGGAAATCACACCGGTCGTTGGACCACTGAAATAACCCGGCTGACGCAGGTGATGAATCGTGTTGTTGTCGATCAAAAGACCGGTCAGGCCGCCGGTTGATATCATCGCACGGCTGACGATGCCGTTTACGCTCCAAGGCGTTCCCGGATCCGGTCCGTAGATCAGGTTGTTCAAAATGGACGCGTTGCTCGCGCCGATGTAGATGAGATTATGCAAACCCGTGACATCGGTCTTCTGAAGCTCGATATCGCGCAGAGTCACACCGGACGCCGATATGTTAAACGCATAGCCAACAGATTGGGCCACTTGCACGATGGTCGATCCGGCGCCTGCCCCGTCGATTGTCAGATTCGTCTTGTTGAGGTTGACGGTACTCGACAAGATGTATGTCCCCGGGAGCACCATGACAGTCGAACCAGACACGCCATCCACGCCGCCTTGGATCGTGGCGAACGCGTCGTACCCGAAGACATAGTCCGTTCCATTGGCCGTATTGTAGACATCCACATCGGCCTGGCTCGTAAAGCCGTCATCGACGATGACATAGGAGGGTGCCTGACCCAGGGCCAGGGCCGAGGCGCACTCGGCGATGATTTCCGGATAATGTGTGTTGTCGGAGTACTTCCACCCGCCGCTGGGATCCTGAGTCGCTCCGAGCCAATAGGCGATGTGGTTGATCTTGCCCTGGTAGAGCGGCTGATCGACCACGGCGAGCGACGGCGCGGCATACGCGGTGGATTGCCAGTCTTCGTCACCGGCATTCGCGCCATAACTGCCGCTAATCGCTCCCGTGGTGTACTGGCTGGCAAGAATTCTCGCCACAAGCCCCGGTACCTCAGACGTGTGCGTTCCGGTCGCGGTAAAGGCATCGATGAGGCCGGAAATTCCAAGCGTGTACCACCAATAGTTGACGTTGCTCCAGGTCGGATCCCACCCGGCATCGTCGACCACGTCAAAGAACCCCGGGGAGTCATTGAACGAATCCTGCCAGAGAACCTCGGCCATATCGGCGGCGGCGGTGGCGTAGTCGTAAACATCAGACGGATAGCGGGCTTCAAGCATCGCTGCGGCCTTCACAAAGGCGGCGATATCCCAGGCGATGATTCCGTTGGGATAGCTTGCACCGCGAACGTTGCGGATATACTTCGCCAGTGAATCCGCGGAGCCGTACAGTGCGATCCGGGCATCAAACTTGGCTTTGGCGGCATCTTTGTATGCCGTGCCGGCAACGCCGGGAAGATCGTTGTAACGCATCAGAAAGATCAAATCAGACGCCGAGCGAATTCCCGCGTCAGCAACCATCTTGTTTGCGGCATCGGTCAGTGCCGTAAAATAGGCTGGGTTACTGGAGGCCAGGTACCCGTGGTACAGGCCCAGGGCTGTGACGCCGTAGATGTTTTTGGGACTCGCGGCGGTCGTGTGAAAGAACGGTGCGGGGGGAGAGGTGACGACCCAGTCCCAACCGCCATCATCAAGATCGTTCGGTGACTCCAGCGCACCGGATCCATTGCCCGCATTGTCCTCGGTGACATCCGCCTGCATCCGATTCAGGTATCCGGATGCGGCCGCCAGCGCTCCGCTGATGCTAACCGGGTCGCCCGGTGCCATTGCCGAAGCAGCTCCGGCGGCCATCGGGCCGCGTAAAGAACTCACTTTGCTGAGCACTTGAACCGCGTTGCCCTGTTCATTCCATGGTGCAGCCACCTCGGCTTGCACTATGAGGGCGCCCAGCGACGCCATGATTGAGACAATGGCGACAGTTCCGAAAACCACTCTGAAGATTCTCATTCCCGATCCTCCCTAATACTTCTCAGGTTGTGAGGGCGACGCCGCAGGTACAAGACGCCGCCGACTGAAGTGATTACTGCCGTAACAATCGTGCAGATGACGATAGACTACACCGTGGTTGTGTCCGGTGAGCCTCCTTCCTGTCCATTCACTTTGGTTGGCAGCATCGCGCAGCAGGCTCGGACGTGAGTGAAATCGACGGCAGTACCCTGGGCGACAATGGAGAATAGGAAGGCTCCAAGTGCCGTCAATTCGGGATTGATTTCTCTTCGTACGACTCTAACGCGTAGGGCAAACAGTACTGGGGGAACGAGATTCTGAAAGATGCAAGGTCACTTCATCATCAGCGGCATATTGCCAGCCGGCCACCTTTCGTTCAATTGCCTTGCACACGACACCTCTCGCGCCTGAGAAAGCGCGTAGCCACCTAACGATGTACAACAGGAAGCTTGCTCGGTGAGCCCGTACGCAGTAAGGAGATTGGACTCAGCTTCCGCCTTACTTAGCAACATGAGAATCACGTTGTCAAGTAAATTCTTGATCGTGATGACACCTTCCACGATCAACCGCAGGGACTCCTGTTGGGAGGGGAAGTCCGGGCGGGGCGGGCCGAGGGTCGGTGTTCAGTTTCTCTACATCGAGAGAAGACGGTTTTTATGGGGAGATCGGTGTGTCAGTGCGCGGTTAGTATCATGCCGGCTGGCGCGCTGGCTCTGCCGGCAAGTCGAACAGAACTGTTTGCAGGTTGTGGGGAGCGTCCTTGGGGTCCGGCACTGTGTTTGTCAGTCCGCTCCGTGATCACGGTGCTCAGAAACGTAGATCGGTGCATCGGGCTGGCCGAAAACCTGCAGTTCATCGCCGACGCGATAGCTCACATTCTGAATAATCCTATCCAACTGTTCGGTCGTGAAGCCAAAAAACGCCGGCGTTGGGCCATTCGTCAGTGGGCTCTCGTGATCGGTTGGTGCCGTTCCATCCAAGCGTTTGGCAATGACGTTGGCGAGGCTGACCGCATGGGCAAGGAGTCTTGTGGCCCTGTCCGTGTTGGCTGGGTCAGTATCAGTGTAGCGGCCCACACGATCCGGATCATGGTGAAATCGGATCGCGCCGATCGGTGCCGGTTCGAACGCCCAACGCTCCAGGATCATCGCGCCCAAATCGGCATGGGTAAAACCCATGCTGGCCATTTCAACATCGAGCGGAGGTTCGCCTGTCTCAAGGGTTCGCTTGAAGATGGGTTTGTAGACCGCCGGGAATCGCTGCAGGAGAAGCAGTTTGGCAATGTCATGCAATAGACCGCTCAGGAATGCCTCCTCGGCAAGTGATGATCCCGCTTCCTGAGCTATGACTCTCGCGGCTACGCCAACGGCAAGACTGTGTCTCCATAACCGATCCTCAAGGCCATCAGGATCCCCATCGCGAAACAGCGCTTGCACCGAGGCCGTCATCGCGACCGATCGCGTGGCGGTGATTCCAAGCTTGAAAACAGCGCCGGTGATGGAGGTAACCGCCTCCGGACCGGCATAGAATGCGGAGTTGGCCATCTTGATCAACTTTCCGGACAGTCCAGGATCCGCGGAGACCGCGCGTGAGAGTTCTCTCATACTGACCGCAGGATTGGCGGTCAATCGGATGACGGACCGCGCCACTGTGCTCAATGGGAGCGGGTGCTCATCGAGAGATTTCGTGGCCAGCTCGAGCATGATCCTCGGCCTTATACTCTGCACTGCCAGTGAATTCCCTGGGGGAAGGGATGATCACTATCTCTATCGGCAGATTGAATGAGACCAATAGTCTACCAGAAGGCGAACCGTGCGTCATGAAGCTCATCTGGGACGGTGCCCCTTGGATTATGCGGATGGCATGTACTACGGTCGGCCGCACTGGCCTGGCACTCCCGTAGAGGAATCACTTTAGTGGCGATCAGGATGCCACTGCGAATACGAATCGCCTTCAAGAGCCCGCACTTTGCCACCTCCCTGGGTCGAATTCCTCATACGCGGCCGGCATTATGGTTCCAGACTGTTCCATCGCCACATGCGCCATGCGCCGCCGGAGTATTTCCACACGATCGCTATGGCGTGCTCGGAGACGATACCGCCTTCGATCGTGCTCAGTCCGAGACGGAACACAGATTCCACATCGCCGTCCTTAGAACTGACTTTGATATCCCGTGCCATGATGCTCGCCTGGGCACCCTGTCCCCGCAGACTGTCGAGACCATCGGACAACATCTGCTGGAAATGTGTGCGATTCATCAGACCGTTGCTTTGGAAGTCCTCGGTGAGGACGTTGCCGCAGAATTGGAGATCACCTGCTTCCCACGCGCTCACGAATTGATCGATGACTTCACGGATTGTCTGCTCAGTTGCTGGTGAAACGCGCGCGGTAGCGGAGTTCGATGAGGTCCCCGGAGGAATAAACATCGGCGCCAGTGGATTACCGTCCGATTGCGCGATGATTGCCGACAGGGAATCGCGCCGCCGCCGACTTTCCTCCTGGGAGCGACTACGGCCCTCAAGCTGATCGACGATGCCGGCGCTGAGAAGGGCCTGCCAATGCGGGACCGGCTCGCCCACTCGGACGGTGACCCGATTGGATTCCACGGTCAATGTCGGTTCCGGGGATGAGTAGCGGGCGAACAACTGATACGAACCTGGTGCGGGGAAGAGATACTCCAGTTCCGTGCGGGCTTTCTCATCGGCGAACACGCCATAAAGAAAAGTCTCATGCACGATGCTCTTGCCGGGTGCCAGTGGCTTCGCCTTCAAGTCGAGGTCGCGGACTTCCCAACGACGCGTGTGGAGCGGGCGGGTGGATCCCGCCGGGCCGACCACGAATACCCCCACGAGTTTGCCGGCAGGGTCCACAGATTGCGGCAACTCAATCGGTTGGGCTGTGTTGTTGGTCAATTCCAAACGGATATACAGCGGAGCGCCGAGCGCGATCGAAGTCTCGACCATTCCCGAGTCGGCAGAGCGGTCGGTGCGGAAACTGGTGATCGGCGTGCTCAGGATCGACAGTTCCAGCTTCTGCGCGTTCGTTGTGACCGCACTCACCGAAGCCATCAGTGCCGCCAATGCGATCGCAGCCAACCGCCCCACGCGCGTCTTACCTTGTGATTGCATCGATCTCTCCTTGTTTTCAAAGTGTCTCATCGCTTCGCCTCGCCTCGATCTCGGTGGCCGGGATTGTGATTCGCCCATAATGTTACGAGCCCCAGAGGCAGACGTCACCTGTTCTATGATGTACGGTCTCCGGCGGTTCATCAATATGTCACTCCAATGAGTGGGCATGAACATGCGGTGCCAATGTGATTGGCAGACAATACCTTGCGTGGACGGCCCGCGATGGGGCAGTTTACGCAGAGAATCGAATGGAGTGCGACATGGGGTGGATGTCCGCGGGCGAAACGGAAAGCCGTCACCTCAGCATTCATAATGCACACCCGCCTTCACGAACAGCGTTGCGAGGCAGTCGGGACTGTTGTACCGTGTTGCGGACTTCCAACCGGAAAGTGTGAGGACATCCCAATGGCGCAAACCTACTCATTTGATATCGTATCCAAGATCGATCTGGAGGAAGTGCTCAATGCGATCAACCAAGCGACGCGAGAGATGAGCCAGCGATTTGATTTCAAAGACAGCAAGAGCTCAATCACGCTCAATCGCAAGGAACGCGAGATCGTTATCGTCGCCGACGACGATATGAAGCGCCGCAGCCTGCTGGAGATGCTGCATACACGGCTGGCCAAACGCGGCGTCTCCGTTAAGGGGCTCGAGTACGGCACCATCGAGCAGACGTTCTCCGGCACACTGACCCAGAAGATCAAGGTTCAATCCGGTTTGTCGACCGACCAGTGCAAAGAAATCACCAAGATTATCAAGACCCTGCAGTTAAGCGTTAAGACCACGATCCAGGATGCCCAGGTGCGTGTGGCTGGTCCCAAGAAGGACGATTTACAGGCCGTCATGGCGGCCCTGCGCGACAAGGATCTCCCGTTCCACCTCGGATTCGACAACTATCGGTAGCTGAGCGAACCAAAGCCGTGCGGATCGCCGGGGGCGCACCGGGGCACGCGCGATTTGGCATTGCTCCCGGAAACCCCACGTCTTAGGTTCAAGACCAGTTTGTCTGCCGGATTAGTTGAGGTTAGAGCTTTGTAGGAGGGTCCGTCACACAGGGAGGTTCTTATGACAGGCTTGCTCGACTTGTGGTTGCCGATTTTGCTGTCCGCAGTCTTTGTTTTCATCGTCAGCGCCATACTTCACATGGCCACGCCATGGCACAAGGGAGATTTCGCCAGGATGCCGATGGAGGCCAAGCTGCGGGACGCGGTGCGGCCGCTCGCGATACCGCCGGGGGACTACATGGTTCCGTGCCCCGGGAGCATGCAAGAAATGAAATCTCCGGAATTTGCTGAGAAGTTGAAGTCCGGCCCGAACATGATACTCACCGTATTGCCAAACGGTCCGTCCGGCATGGGGCAGTCGCTGATCCTTTGGTTTCTCTATTCGGTCGTAATGGGAATCTTCGCGGCGTACATCGCCGGGCGGGCCCTACCCATGGGCGCCGAATATCTGCAGGTCTTCCGGTTTACCGGGGCGACGGCTTTCATCGGGTACTCGGCCGCCCTTTGGCAGATGTCGATATGGTATCACCGGTCCTGTGTGACGACGATCAAATTGACGGTGGATGGACTGATTTTTGGCCTGGTTACCGCGGGTGTGTTTGGATGGCTTTGGCCGCGCTGACCAAGACAGTGAAATGAACGGTCTGTGCGGGAGGGGCAGGCCAGGGCCGGTTCCTCCCGCCCATGATCCCGCAATTCCGGGATGCCAGGCGAAATTTCCACGGAGCGGCAGGGATGACCCGCAATCATCGTCACCATGCGGCCGTCGGTGTACTCGTCTCGAGTCTCATCGCGTTGAGTTGTGGCGAGTCGGGTAAGCCTCTCAAGCAGGGGAATGAACGGCCGCACATTACCTCCGCCCTTCAGACCGAAGCGGCGGGGGGGATTGCCTATTGTTACCGGCTTGAATTCACCGATTCCGATAGCCCTCATCACACGGTGTCGTACCAATCGTGCCCGTCATGGCTGACACCGCGCGGTGACAGTGCCTGTGGTACCCCGCCCGAAGGCGCGGTTGATACGAGCTTCCTTGCGATTGTATCGGACAGTCTGGCGGCGGACACGGTCCGTGTCACTGTCAGTATCAATCCGACCATCGTGATCTACGGCGATACGCGGACAGATGCCGAGACCCACCGGAAAATCACCGATCTGATCATGCGCCGCCATCCGGCGGCCGTGTTTCACACCGGTGATCTGGTGGAGGATGGCACCCGTGAAAGCGATTGGGTCACCTTCCGAAGTATCGCCGCACCGTTGCGTGCCGTGGCCGAGTTCTTCCCCGCGCTGGGCAATCACGAAAAGCAATCACCCCTGTTCTTCAGCGAATTCGACTTGCCGAACAATGAGCAGTGGTACGCGGTGGACCGGAACCAGATGCGGTTTATTGTCCTGAATTCCAACGCGCCGGCGGACTCCTGGTCAGCGCAGTTTCACTGGCTGGATTCCACACTCAGCCATCCCGGCGACTCGACGCTATTCACGATACTGATCTTCCATCACCCGCCGTACAGCAGCGGCGGCCACAGGGAAGACGAGATGGGGCTGCGGCGGACGATTGTTCCGCTCTTCCGTCGGCATGGCGTTGAGGCAGTGTTCAACGGCCACGATCATGATTACGAACGGCTGCGGTGCGACGACATTGACTACGTTGTTGCGGGTGGCGGCGGAGCGCCGTTATACGACCGAGGGCGGCAGTTGGACTGCAGCGTAAAGTTTCTTAAGACTTACCATTTCTGCAAACTCTCACGCGTGTACGACCGGCTGACGGTCGGAGTCTATGATCTGGGCGACACGCTGATCGACCGATTCGAAGTCCAGAAGTGACGCGCCTCTCCGGGTGATGGCGGCAATTATTGGCCGTCGAGGACGTCGCGCACTTTGACGGCCAGTGTCTGGACGGTAAATGGTTTCTGTATGAAATGGACGCCTTCATCCAGCGCGTCTTGATGGGCAATGACATCCGCCGTATACCCGGACATGTACAGGGTCTTCATCGTCGGGAACAATGGGGTC
The DNA here is from genome assembly GCA_016235085.1 of Candidatus Zixiibacteriota bacterium. Classification (GTDB taxonomy): domain Bacteria; phylum Zixibacteria; class MSB-5A5; order WJJR01; family WJJR01; genus JACRMA01. The sequence goes on along the minus strand of JACRMA010000012.1, from coordinate 7,009 downwards.
AATTTGTTCACCAGATCCCGTCCATTCATCTCGGGCATGATGACATCGGTAATCATCAAGTGAATCATGCCGTTTTGTTCGGACGCAATGCGCAGCGCTTCGCTGGGAGTGGCGGCGGCCAGCACGTGATATCCGAATCGTTCGAGAATGCGCCGCGCGAGATTGAGGATCGTGGACTCATCCTCGACCAGAAGGATCGTCTCGGTTCCTCCCGTCGGAGGCTGCGGTCTCTGCTCCTTGCCCAGTTGCTCCTCAGCGGCAAGATGGCGCGGCAGATAGATTCTGAATATCGTTCCCTTACCCAGTTCGCTGTAGACGTGGATGAGTCCCTTGTTTTGCTTCACAATGCCATACACGGTCGACAGGCCGAGGCCGGTGCCCTTTCCGATCCCCTTGGTCGTGAAGAATGGCTCGAAGATCTTGCTCAATGTGTCCTGGTCCATCCCGCAGCCGTCATCGCTCACCACCAGGAGGACATACTCGCCGGGGACGAAATCCGGATTATCGCCGCAATAGTCTTCATCGACCGTGACATTCTGAGTGGCGATCGTGATGCGACCCACGCCGGCGATGGCATCACGGGCATTGACGCAAAGGTTTGCCAGGAGCTGGTCCACTTGAGAGGGATCGATCTTGATCGGCCACACGCCGGTACCGGGGAGCCACGTCAATTCGATATTCTCACCGATCAGCCTCCGCAGCATTTTGAGAAGTCCCTCGACGGTCGTGTTCGGCTCCAGGACCCTGGGGGTGATAATCTGCCGGCGTGCGAAGGCGAGCAATTGTCTGGTCAGATCGGCGGACCGTTCGGCGGCGGCCCGGATTTGTTCCAGATCTGAGTAGGTCGGATCGCTGGGCGCATGGCGCTCCATCGCCAATTCGCTGTGCCCAATGATCGCGCCGAGCATGTTGTTGAAGTCATGGGCGACTCCTCCTGCCAGGCGGCCAATGGATTCCATCTTCTGGGAGTGGCGCAACTGCGCCTCCAGGGATACCCGGTCGGTGATGTCTTCGACCAACTCGATCGCCGCGGTGACTATTCCGTGCTCATCCAGTATGGGGGAGGCGATGATACGATAATTGCGGGAGCCGTTTGTGCGGGGCGTGAGCGTCATGGCCTCATGGACCTGTCCGTCATCCAGTGTCTTGATTGTCGGACAATACTCACAGGCCTGTTCCCGCGCGGGGTCACTAAATTCCCGAAAGCAGGTTGGGCGCAGGCTGGTGTCGACGTTCGGAAACCATTCGCGCATCCGATGATTCATCTCCAGCACTTCCAGCTTCGGGCTGATAAGAGCGACACCGACGCCGACGTTGTTCACGATGCTGCGCATCTTGGCTTCGCTGTCGCGCAACGCGTGTTCCGCCCACAGGCGGTCCGTGACATTCAGGAGTGTTAAGATCACGGCGGTCACGGCGCCATGGGCGTCCTTGATCGGCACCAGGCTCCAGTCCCAGTAACTGGTTCCACGCTCCAGATGCTCGGCATACTCGAATGGTCTGGCGAACTCAAAGTGCGGATTACCGGTATTGACGACTTTGTTGAAGATGGCCTCGTTCTCGGCATTGGGGAACAGGTCGAAATGATTCTTGCCGACGTAGAAGCTGGGGACATGATCGTCGGATAGCGCATACGCCCGATTGACTCTGATGAAATTGAATTTGGCGTCCATGTAGGCAACCATCGTGTGCGTGTGCTCGAAAATGGACTCGAGCAGTTGATGCGTCTGGCGAAGCGTTTCTTCGGCTTCTCGGCGCTGGGTTATGTCCTGCGCCGTGCCGTACAGGCCGACGATATTCCCGTGTCCATCCCGCTTGGCTTCGCTGCGAGCGGTGAGCCAGCGGCAAGGGGAGTTCGGGGACACCAACTCCAGATCGATTTCGTACGGTTCGCCGGTCTCCAGCGTCTTACGAACCGCTGCATTCAACCGGGCGGCGCTTTCCGGGGTGTAGTATTTCAGGCGTTCTTCAAAGCCCGGTGCCGGCGCTGAATCGTCGGCGCCGTGGAGATGGAAGTACTCCCTGGACCACGTTACTGTGTCCGTAATGGCGTTCCACTCCCAACTCCCGATCCGCCCAACCCGTTGCGCATCGCGCAGCTCCGATTCACTCTTCCGCAGCGCATCCTCGGCGTGCCGTCTGTTTGTGACATCGATACCGAAGGAGATGGTAGAGATGGCCCGGTCAGGTGACAGAGTGGTGGTATTCTGCCAGGAGATGATCCGTTCCTGACCGTCCTTCGTCAGAATGGGGCTTTCGAAATTGGCCGGCATCAGGCTACTGCCCTTCTGAAAGTCACGAAAGGCTTCCCACGTCGCGGCAAAACGATCTCTGGGCACGATTTTGCTAAACCAGTCGACACCTTCCAGCTCTTCTCTGGAATACCCGGTAATGCGTTCTGCAGCCTTGTTGAACATGCGGACGCGCCCCTGCGCGTCGAGTCCCAGAATCAGCACGTTGGCCGCCGATATGACATGATGCATGTACTCGTGCGCTTCGCGAGCCTCGTGTTCCGCCTGCTTGCGCACCTCGACTTCGCGCTTCAACTTCCACATGGCGAAGCCCATGACAAACAGCAACATCAGGCTGAGAAATCCCATGAGGCGCAATTCCCAGCCGACGAACCCGAGGCCTCTGGCGGTGATATGCAGGATGAGATTGCTCGGTGGAGGGGTCATTGCCACCTTGTGTTCCAGCCGTTCATCCAGACTGCCTGAGAAGGGCAGTTCACAAATTGGCTGCCCCGCCGAATCCAGGAGACTAACGTGATTGTCTTTGATGACTTGATTGGGCACAAGCGTCCGCAACGTGCCTTCGCAAGAGTAAGCCGCCGCGAGCCAGCCCAGGAATTTCAGGCTGTCGAAAACGGGGACCAGCAAATCGAACGAGGGGTGGCCATGGACCGCTTCAAAAGCGCGCGTATAGACTGGCTGCCGCGTTTCCATTGCCAGCCGGGCAGCCTGCTGAGGCTCCGGCGAGTTGAGATGAATGCCGAGCAGCGCCTTATTGGGTTCGATCGGGGCCACTCCCTGCACGCAGAGCCCGGGGTCGAGCCACAGGATATTGATCAATTCCGCGTGGTCGGTAACGTAGCGCGACGCACGTTTCTGAAACAACTCGGAATCCGGGGGAAGTCCGCCACGTTCTGCCGCCAGCATGCGCAGGTAGTCTTCGTTTGCATGCAGCCGCTGGCGAGTGCTCCGCCCCAAAGACTCGACGTGACTCACGAGCTCCGCGTGCTTCGCACTATATGTTGTCCGGTCAACGAGCCACAGAACTGCCGTGAGTGCGACAACAAACAACGCCAAAACCGTGGCGATGCTGGGCCAATCCCGAAAACGTCTAGGCCGAAGTGGTGTCGGGGTGCTGTCCGTCCCGTTCCTGGCTGCGGAGATCGCTTCGTTGGGAGTGCTCTCGTCGATCGTCCTCATGGCTGCACCTCAATCGTGAGGAGTGGTCATCCCGCAGGTTGCTTTCTTCTTCTGCGCGCGTACCCGCTTTATCCATAGCTACAGAGCGCCTGCGGTCATCCCTCTCTGTTACCATCGTACGCTCAATTACAGGCAAGACAGATGTCACCGGTGTACAGGCCCCACGTGACGATCGCGTGCCTGATCCGCCGACGGTTCGGATCGCGCATCTTGCCGCAACGTTGGTCTGGGCTTGAAGGAGGATCCCCGTGGAATTTTGTTACTGAGAACCGGAGACCGTCCTATCCGGCACAGACGTATTTCAACTACCAAAATGTGCGATTCCAAACGTCATAATGTCAATTCCTTTAAGGAGTTGTGGGAGGCCGGCGCCTTGAAGTCCCGGAGGTGAGCCACGCTGACGTCACCTAACCGGGGGCAAGTCAATGGCTTGGCATAGCCGGCGTGAACCGGCGGCCCCGGCCATGCCGGCCAACTGAATTGTCAATTGTCGGCATTGGGGCTTGTCGGATGATCCTTGCCAAGACGGGTGCGCCGGATTGAATGATCTTTTGCACCGTGAGGAGTGGAGCGCAAACACGAAGGGGTGCCGGCTGGCGCCCCTCGCAGTCCAAACGTATTTCGCAAGTGAACTACCCCGCGCAGGGATCGACCGGATCCGGTCCGCCGCTGAATGCCGTCGCAATCAAGTAGATCACATCGAATACATCCGTCGCGCCATCGTTGTTCACATCACCACGCGTCTTGGGACAGCCCGCATCCTGTGGATCCGTATCACCGCTGAACGCGATACCGATAACGCCGATCACGTCGAAAACATCAATCACGGCATCGCTATTGATATCTCCTTGACTCGGGCAAGCGCAGCCACTCACGACTGTGATGCGGATGGTCGCGGTGTTCGAGTTTGCCGATCCGTCGTTGGCGTGGTAGCGGATGGAATCCGATCCCTGATAGTTCAGCGCCGGTGTATAGACAAATGCGCCAGTGGCGGCATCAAAGGAAGAGACGCTTCCGTGGAATGGCCCGCTGGCGTGGGTAATCGTCCAGGATACGTTGTCCACATCCGTCACCGGCATGGCGCCGAATGTGTGCGCCAGGTTCACCGAAGTCGAGGCACTGACGTCCACTGCGACCGGAGCGTCATTGACCGCGGTCACGGTCAGTCCAACGGTTCCGGGAGATGAATTGGCTGTCCCATCATTAACCCGGAATGTGATTGTATCGGGTCCGCTGTAATTGGGATTGGGCGTGTAGTTGAACGTTCCGGTGCTAGGATTAAAGCCACTGGTGGCTCCGTGGAACGGACCGGTTAAGATTATAAAGCTCAGCGTGCCAGCATCGGGATCGTACGCCTGAAGTTGCGCTCCGACCGGTGTGTCTTCGGGAGTGGTCACCGATGTGTCTCGCGCGATGGGCAGCGCATTCACTTTGATCGTCACAGCTGCCGTATCGGCCGTTGTGCCGTCGGATGCGATGAAGTCCACAACGAAAGTCCCAAACTGTCCTGCAACTGGATTGAATACGAAATTCCCGGTGCCATTGGCGTGAGGTGTGAAACTTGAATTCGCGGGCAGATTGATGCCGGACATCGCTGGGAATGTCCCATTGCAGTCCGTGGCGGAGATCAATAGGTTCAGCGCGGCGCCCTCATTCATATTCTGCGTGGCAATGGCCGCCAAGACAGGCGGGGTGGGATTGGGCACGCCAAGCAGGCCGGTCGACCCATCGTTGCGCGTGGGACTGTTCTCGGCTGTCGTGAAATCTGCCGCGTTGTTCTTCGTAAAAAGCGAAAACGTCAGGCGGGTGAGTGACTGATATCCGTCGCATGGCAGCGCGGGCGCCGGCGTTCCGTACCCGGTCATATCACCGGTGTAATTACCGTAAGCGACGCCGTCGATGACGCCATTGAAGTCATCGTCGAATTCGATCCGGCCGCTGTGCAACGGGACTGAACCGCTCGGAATGATGAAGTCGGGGGCGAATCCCAGAGCCGTAGCGGCCCCCGCGGTTGCCAGGAGAATCGTCTCGTTGTTGTCGAGTGCCGGAAATGTGGCCGTAAAATCTCTCACGAGCGTGATGACGGTACCGTCCGCGTTGCGCGCGTTTACCCGCGCATACTGCAACTGTGTCTGGAATGCGGAGAGCGCCTTCAATTCGATGAACTGCACTGTCCCGTCTGCATTGCTGAAGACTTCGCTGACCTGGATGATGTGGAAGGTTTCCGGGTCTGCCGCGGCAATCCCGGCCATCGCTCCCAGTACGACGGCAAGCAATACTGCTGATGAAACCAATTTCAGGAAACGCATTGTAGAGATCCTCCTGGCCGCCGACTGGGCCGCGCTATGGTGTGACGGTGGCGCTGACCACTTCGTGAGCGCCGGGATTCCCATTCCAAATTCTGGACAGACAATCATTCCCCTCGATACGGCCCTGGATCGAAGCTGAACCCACTGGCAGATGCGGGGCTGCTCCCTCCAATACTCCCGTCGGGCCGGTACGGTAACTCATCTGGCAATAGCGCCTTGCGCGCGTCGGTGACACAATGGATGGGCTGCCACCGGATAGCATGGTGATGGCGGACAGTCCTGATTAAGGAGGAAAACACTCCTCTTTAGCCCAGTACCTGCCTCGGATTGGGAAATGTTCCCGAAAAATATGCCGGCCGCCGAATAAAAGTTTGCGGTGCAGGCACGTAAGGGTCGGCGCCGGACGATCCCGGAACCGTCGGCGGGCGACAGCGGCGCCAATTGGGGTGAAAACACTCCTGTTTCCCGGAACCTGGCGATCTCGACCGGGGTTCTAAAACGTCAAAGGAGGCTTCATGAGAGGTATTCTAAAGAATCATTATGGCCGGGTGTCTGGCGTTGTCAGCATACTGGCGATCGGGGTGCTCGCGTTCAGCCAGGGATGCTCCAATTCCAAGTCACCGACAGGTTCCGGCGGCAGCCCGGCGTTCACGCCGAAAGCCCTGCAGATCACTGTCGGCGACACGGTGAAGTGGGTTGGGGTTTCCGGTTCCCACACCGTGACCTCCGGCACGGGTGCCTCCGATCCCACAGTGGGGCAACTGTTCGACCAGGTGCTCGGGGCCGGGCAGACGTTTTCGCGCGTGTTTAGCAGTGCCGGAGTGGTTTCGTATTTCTGTCGGCCGCACGAATCGATGGGAATGACGGGCACAGTGACAATCTCGGCTGTCGCCGCTCCCAAGACAGTCCAGGTCTCAACATCCGGGGCTTCATTCAGTCCGGCCAATGTCTCTATCAATGCAGGCGATGCCGTGAAGTGGACATCCTCCGGTTCTCACACGGTCACTTCGGGAACCGGTGCCGCGGACCCGAGCGTGGGGGCGCTGTTCGACGAAGCGTTGTCGGTGGGTCAAACTTTTCAATTCACCTTCACGGTGCCAGGGGTCTACCATTACTTTTGCCGTCCGCATGAGGGATCGGGGATGAAGGGGACGGTCACCGTGACCGCGGTCAAACCGAAGACCGTGGTGGTTAATGCGACATCGTAGGTTCTGAGATCTGATCAATCAGAATCGAGTTTCGAGGGACGCGGGCCAGCGCGTCCCTTGT
>JACRMA010000133.1 GCA_016235085.1 Candidatus Zixiibacteriota bacterium | reverse complement strand
GGGTAATCATTCTTGCTCTTGTATATCGTTGCCGAACCGGTGCCGATTACGATCGGACGATGCCCCGCTTCGCGCAGGCGATACAGCGGGTACCATACTTCCAATGTCTGGTAATCCTGCTCCGCGAGGATCCCGACGACTTTGGCCTGACTGCTCATACGTCTCTGTTCTATTCAAACCGTGACATTCAGGCCTTCGCCGAGTCTCCCCAATTGACCTCGGTGATACGGCCCATGTTGGGGAGTTTGCTGAGTTCACGGAGTACCGGGTCGGGCACAGGATCATCGACGGTCACAATTCCCAGTGCGGTGCCGCCCGGCTGCCGCCGTCCCTGCACCCATGAAGCGATGTTGATGTTGGCTTGGCCGAGAAAAGCTCCAACCGCGCCAATGACGCCGGGACGATCGCGATTGGTGAAGATCAAAACCCGTCCAGTGGGGGCGATGTCGATCGTGAACTCATCGATTTGCCGTACACGTGGCATGGTGTTGTTGTCGACAACACCCGACACAGTTCGCTTGGTTGCGCCGAATGAACCTTCGAGTGAAATGAACGCGTTTAGGCTCGCCTGACTTGCTTGATCGATGACCGGCACGCGGATGTGACGTTCGTCGGCGATCTGCAGCGCATTGACCAACGTCACCTGACTGTCAGTCTCTAAGGCAAGGAATCCCTTGAGTGCCGCTGCCACGACCAATTTCGCTTCCCCGACCGTTTGGGCTCCCAGCTCCAGGGTCAGGGAACTGCAAGGCCCATCTTCAAGCCCGCGCAACAGCAGCCCGAGCTGCTCGGCGAGATGAACGTACGGCAGCAGGCGCGGCAAGTCGGAAGCATCATGCAATGGCAGATTGACGGCATTACGGAAGATGCCACTCGTCAAGGCATCGCGTACAGTCTCGGCGATCTCAATGGCCACCTTGGTCTGGCTTTCGGCGGTTGACGCACCCAGATGCGGAGTCACGATTACATTGTCCATGCCGGCGAACCAATGGTCGGTCGGTGGCTCGGTCTCGAAGACATCAAGACCACATCCGCCCAGCTTGCCGGCCACAAGCGCATCACGCAGGGCTTGCTCCTCAACAATTCCGCCGCGCGAGGCATTGATCAGAAAAGCACTTGGTTTCATCGAGCCGAGCTGCGCCGCGCCGAGCAGGCCGCGCGTCTTGTCATTCAATGGCAAGTGGAGGCTGACGACATCGGCCGTTTGGAGAAGTTCGGGAAGCGGCGACAGTTTGATTCTGGCGGCATCCGCAGCGGCCTCGGTGATGAACGGGTCATAGGCGATTACGGTCATGCCGAACGCGGTTGCCCGTTTGGCAACTTCATGCCCGATCCGGCCGAAGCCCACGAGCCCGAGAGTCTTTCCCAAAAGCTCATGGCCGGCATAGGCACTCTTCTCCCAGCGGCCCTCCTTGGTGGAACGGTCGGCTGGTACCAGCTTGCGGGTCAAAGCCAGCATCATCGCCATCGTGAGTTCGGCCACTGCAATGGAGTTGGCCGCAGGCGTGTTGAGCACGGCGATACCCCGGGCGGTCGCGGCCGTCAGGTCGACATTCTCGACACCGACGCCGGCCCGGCCGATCAGCTTCAAGCGCTTTGCCGCCGCGATCACAGCGGCGTCGATTGTGCTGTCGGAGCGAATGATGACGGCATCGACACCGGCGATTGCCTCGAGGAGTTCGGCGCCCTTCAGACCGGGACGAAAATCAACCGTGATTCCCGGCGTGTCGTTGAGAATCGCAACCCCTTCGGGGGACAGGCGGGTTGGTATCAGCACTTCGGCCATAATTGACCCTCAGACTCCGGCAGGAATGCCGATGAAGCGATCGATCTCCCGCAGGAGATTCTCGATTTGGGTGACTTGCGTTTCGCCGACGTGACCGATCCGGAATGTCGTCGGCTTGAGTTTGCCGTACCCGGAGGCGATCACCATGTTTAGCGGCGCGAGATGTTTGTTGAGCGCCGGCACATCGAGTTTGCGCGTGTTGGTCACGGCGGTCACCGATGGTGAACGGTACGCTGCTTCGGCGAAACAGGCGAACCGTTCGGTGGCCCACGTCTGCGAGATCTCGGCCATCCGGCGATGACGCGCCCAGCGATTCTCCAGCCCCTCAGCCTCAATGCGATCCAGTTGATGATTGAGCCCGTAAAGGTGCGGGATCGATGGCGTCGTGGGGGTCTGGGACTTCACACCATATTCCTCGAAGACCAGGAAATCGAAGTAATACCCCCGATTCGGAATGGCGCGGGCGCGCTCAAGCGCCTTGTCCGAGAGCGAGAACACGGCGAAACCGGGGGGAAGTGCGAGTCCCTTCTGAACCGACGCGAAACAGACATCCACCCCCCACTCATCCACCAACACCGGCGCGGCACCCAGCGAGCTGACGGTATCAAGACAAAAGACAATGTCGGGGAAATCACGCATGACCGCGGCGATTTCCGTGAGGGGATTCAGCACCGACGTCGAGGTTTCGGAGTGGACCATGCACACCGTGTCGTATTTGCCGGTGGCCAGCGCTTTGCGCAGCTCTTCAGGGCGATTGGCGCGTCCCCATTCAGCCGCGATCGCATCGGCTTCCTTGCCGCATACCAGAGTGATCTTGTGCCATTGCTCCGAGAACGCACCGCAGGTCAGGTGCAGCGATTTCTTTCCGACGCAATTTCGCGCACACGCTTCCATCAATCCGATGGCGGACGATGTCGAGAAGTAGACTCGGTTCGATGTGCGCATCAGCCGCTGCGTTTTCGGCCGGAGCGCCTCGAATAGCTGCGAGAATTCCTTGCCGCGATGATTGATCGGTGGGCGCGCCATGGCCTGGCGGACCGAACTCTCGACATTCACCGGCCCCGGGATGAACATCCACATATCATGGTCACTATCAATCACAGTTCAATTCCCTCCGGTTATTAGGTTGGCTCGCTCACTCGACGCCATTGATGAAGTGTCCGGGGCCGCCACACCCGTAACACAGCCAACCAAGACCAATTCGAAAAGGCCGGTCAAGTAGGATTTTGGCAGCGATCGCGGTCGGAGTCGAAGTTTTTGTTCAACTTTTTGGGCAGCAACGAAGTAGATAATGTTAGAGGGGGGCTGTCCTCAGGTCAGGTATGAACTTTCCGTTCAGGTCTCTGACCAGCGCGGTTCAGCCCATGGGCATAGAAATTGTTGCGGGTCGGCGTTTGAGATCTGGAAGGGAGCGATCTTGCTTGGGATGCGCCTCGTAACCTGTTGAGGACTTTGCGGTAAGCCTTCGCGGATTATTTTAACATCCGCTGGGAAGATTGTGTTTTTTTCTTGACATTCACAATCAGTTTGTTCTAAGATCGTTAGAGGACGTAATTTCGGAGCCTTGAGCACATTGCATATGCCACTTCAATTTCCACCCAATAGGTACCTCACAAACGACCGGGGGGGTAACCCGGCTCATGTCCAAGGAGGCGGGCGGTGAATACGAGAGGGTCAGATTCAGCCGCACCAAAAGTTGCGAAGAAAGCCGTTGAGCAAAAAGCCGGTAAGAGCGCCATCGTCACCAACAGTACCAAGCCGCAAGATCATCCGGGCCAATCTCCAAAGCCTTTGATCTCCAAAGACCTAAAGGCAGCCAAGGGTCCCCAGAAGAAAGCGCCCAAGCTCGAGCCGGTCGTCATCAAGCACACGGGATCATCTCCCGACGAGCCGCCGAGACGATCGATCTTCAAGAGCACGTTCAACACCCATGACATCATGCACGCCCCAGTCGAAAAGACAATCCAGATGCTGGACAAAATCCTGGCGGGCGAGCGGCTTTTCACGATGTGATGGTGAAATCGGGAACGAGCTCAAGGCTATAGTCGTATGATATTTCTTCAGGCGCTTCGGTGCCTGAGCCGTGAAAACCCCTTGCCCGACGAAGGGTTACGGCGTAGATTCCAGTCGGCGGACGCCGATTGGCGCCGTTACTCTTTTGTGTGACAATGAGTTAACATCTGCCGCCGTGGATGCCACCGGCAACAAAACGCTCCCTCAGGGAGGTTGAATGAACAAGAAATCAAAGACCGGATCACCGCGGCTCAAATCGAGCCGCCCCAAGGCGGGAGAGCCGTCGAGCAAGAAAGCGAAAGCCGCCGGCGTGAAGGCAAAGTCCTCCTCGCCGAGCTCGACTATTGAAAAACTACTGGCCCCTCCTGTTGCATCCGGCCCCGTGGGAAATCCCAAACCTCGGCCTAGTGTCCGTGTTTCGATCCCATCGCCCGAAGATGGCGGTCCCAAGCCCGGCGAACAGTGGCTCTACTCATTTGTGCCCGGCGGCGCCGAGGGCGATTCCACGATGCGGGATCTGCTTGGCGGCAAGGGCGCCGGCCTGGCGGGGATGGCGAAAGCCGGGATTCCGGTTCCTCCCGGATTTACGATCACCACGGCTGTCTGCAATCTCTTCTATGAAAATCGCATGCACCTGCCGCGCTCGTTCAAGCCCATTCTCAAAGAGTACATGGAACGAATTGAGGAGGCGATGGGCCGCAAGTTCGGCAGCGGCGACAAGCCGCTCTTGGTTTCCGTACGCTCCGGCGCCAAGTTCTCCATGCCCGGAATGATGGACACGATCTTGAATCTCGGATTGAACGAGAAGACGTTGCAGGGACTGATCGAGGAGACCGACAATCCGCGGTTCGCCTACGACAGCTACCGGCGCTTCATCCAGATGTTCAGCAATGTGGTGTTGGGGATCGACAAAGATGTCTTCGAGGAAGTCATCGCCGAACGCAAAAAGACACGTCACGTCAAAAAGGACGGGTCGCTTTCAGTCGATGATCTCAAGGACATCGCCAACGCCTACAAGAAGATTGTCAAGCAGCACATCCGTGAGCCGTTCCCGGAAGATCCGTGGACGCAGCTCATGATGGCGATTGAGGCGGTCTTCAAATCGTGGAACAACCCGCGCGCGATTGCCTATCGCAAAATGAACAGTATCCCGTCGGATCTCGGGACCGCCGTCAATATTCAGGCCATGGTCTTCGGCAATACCGGCGAAGAATCGGCGACCGGTGTGGGATTCACCCGGAACCCCTCGACCGGCCAGAAGGAATTTTACGGGGAGTTTCTGACCAACGCACAGGGCGAGGATGTGGTTGCCGGAATTCGCACGCCACGTCCGTTGTCCGAATTGTCCGACTTGATGCCTCAGGCGTACAAGCAGCTCAAAGAGATCACAACCCGTCTGGAGCAGCATTACCGTGATATCCAGGATTTTGAGTTCACGATCCAGGACGGCAACCTCTTCATGCTCCAGACAAGGACCGGCAAGCGGACCGCGATGGCGGCGGTGAAGATTGCCGTCGACATGGTCAAAGAGGGATTGATCACCAAGAACGAGGCCCTGCTGCGCATCAAGCCCGAGGATCTGGATCAACTCCTGCACCCGCGAATCGACCCCAATGCGGCCGTCACGCCGATCGCCAAAGGGCTGGCCGCCTCACCGGGAGCCGCCTGTGGCAAGGTCGTCTTCACGTCGGAGGATGCCGTGGCCATGGCCGCCAAGGGCGAACGGGTGATCCTCGTGCGCACCGAGACCAACCCGGATGACATTCAGGGGATGGGAGCCGCGGTCGGCATTCTGACGACCCGGGGTGGCATGACCTCGCATGCGGCTGTGGTGGCGCGTGGCATGGGGAAATGCTGTGTGGCAGGCGCCGAGTCGGTGCGGGTGAATGAAGAGCGAAAGACATTCACCGTTGGCCCGACGATCATTCGTGAAAAGCAAATCATCACGCTCAACGGCTCGACCGGTGAGGTGATCCAGGGCGAAGTTCCGACGATCGAACCGGAATTGTCCGGCGAATTCTCCACATTGATGTCCTGGGCGGACAACCTTCGCAAGCTGGGTGTGCGCACGAATGCCGATACTCCGGAAGATGCCGAGCGCGCGGTGAAATTCGGCGCCGAGGGGATCGGCCTGTGCCGGACCGAGCACATGTTCTTTGCCCACGACCGCCTCCCGCATGTGCAGCGGATGATTCTGGCCGACTCCGCCGAAGAGCGCCAATTGGCGCTGAACAAACTGCTGCCGTTCCAGCGGGCGGATTTCAAGGGAATCCTGCGGGCGATGGCCGGCAAGCCGGTCACGATCCGCACACTCGATCCGCCGCTTCATGAATTCCTTCCCAGCCGAAAGGAAATCACCGAAGAGATTGCCGCCGCCAAGGCCAAAGTCGATACCGTGTCGTACGAGGAGTCGCTCCAGCTTCAGTCGCAGATCGCCGACAAGGAACGGATTCTGCAGCGTTTGAGCGAATTGGCGGAGGTCAACCCGATGCTCGGACATCGGGGATGCCGCTTGGGAATCACATTCCCGGAAATCACCGAGATGCAGGCGAAGGCCATCTTCATGGCGGCCTGCGATCTGGCCAAGGATGGAATCGAGGTCTTCCCCGAGGTCATGATCCCACTGGTGGGCACGCTGGCCGAACTGAAGCATCAGAAGGAAATCGTCGATCGCGTCGCCGAGGAAATCTTCAAGAAACGCAAATTGCGTGTGAAGTATCTCGTGGGAACGATGATTGAAGTGCCCCGGGCAGCGCTCATGGCCAATTCGATTGCCGAGGCCGCCGAATTCTTCAGCTTTGGCACCAATGATCTGACGCAGATGACGATGGGATTCTCGCGCGACGACGCCGCGAGATTCCTGGTACCGTACGTCGAAAAAGGAATCCTCCCGGCCGATCCGTTTGTGACTCTGGACATCGAAGGTGTGGGCCAACTGGTGGAGATGGCGGTGGCCAAGGGCCGCCAGACCAATCCCAAGCTTAAAATCGGGATCTGCGGGGAGCATGGGGGCGATCCGCGCACGATCGCGTTTTGCAATCGGATGGGACTCAACTATGTCAGTTGCTCCCCGTATCGGGTGCCGATCGCGCGTTTGGCGGCGGCGCAATCGATTATTGGTGATGTGTCGGACGCACAGAAGTAGATGAGGCCCTCGCCGCTCCTCTCAGCGCGAGGGTCCGGGCGTATCCCGCCCAATGTGTGGCGTTCACAATCGGTTAGAGACTGACGATACCTTCGACTTTACGCCTAAGTGTCCTGCGGGTGAGGTTCATCGTTGTTTGACATCCGGGCAGAGTCTTCTTATTATTAGTGAATGAATTCACGACAGACCAAACCGGCCCCCAACGGAGATCGTCCGGTGACGATTCGCCGCCGCATTTCGGAATCGACCATCCATCGGCTCTCCTTGTACTATCGCCTTCTTGCTGCCCTCGAAGGTGAGGGCTATCACACGGTCAGCTCCAAAGATC
>JACRMA010000052.1 GCA_016235085.1 Candidatus Zixiibacteriota bacterium | reverse complement strand
CCAAGTGTCACTTGCCATGCGAGTCAGGCACACCGGGCGATCCCGGCGGAACAACCAGGTGCCGATTCCGTACCAGTAGTTCAGGATGGAATTAGACTCATCCGGGAGGATTGATCATGGCAGATCCGAAAGTCTTTGAAGAGGAAATCAAAGTCTCCGGCCAACAGGTCGTGGAGACGGTACGGAAACTGGTCCACGAGGCCAATGTCCGGCGGATCATTATCAAGAATGAAAAGGGTGACCAAGTGCTGGAAATCCCGGTCACGGTTGCTACCGTAGGAGCGCTTCTCCTCCCGGTGCTGGCGGCCCTCGGCGCCATGGCGGCGCTGGTGACCAAGTGCACGATCGTGGTCGTCAAGGAACAGGAGTGACGGCGCGCCGACGCCTGCCTTAAAAGCACCAACTTCCTCGTAAGCGAAAACGCACCGGCACGAATTCTATAGAGGTACGGCAGATTGTGCGCCAAGAGCTTGCGTCGCAGTACCCTTGGCCGCGACAATCATCAGCAATACCGCCAACACAGTCGCTGAGTGTCTCACACAGGCGGTCGCCAGGATACTGAGTTTCACAGACTCCTCCCCCGGCTCATTGGGAGTGCCGCTCTGGAGTCGCGCTTCGGGAGGACGCCGATTCTCTGGCGGTCTGCCGAAACGCGTAATCCCCCCGCACTTTCCTGGCCAGACGGTAGGTGGTCGTGTTGGGGAAGACGATGATGCGCCGGATCGCGAATAAGTCGTCCGAGATTGCAACCGGCCCGTGATCGGTTGTGACGCCGTATCGGAATCCGGATTGGGCCGCCGCCTGTTTCACGGCATCGTTGTATTCACCGTAGGGATAGGCGATGACGTCCACCTCTCGTCCGACAATCTGTTCCAGTTCTGCCTTTGATTGCGTCATCTCGGCCGCGATTTCGGCGGCCGTCAGCGATGGCAGCGAACGATGGGTCATCGCGTGCGAGCCGAACTCAATTCCAAAAGCCGCCATTTCTTGAATCTGCTCTCTATTCAGTAGCGGGAGTCCCGGCTGACCAGGATCCCCGGCTGTATCCCAGGCGTTATCCTTGAGTCCGAGCACCGGGAAAATCACCGCCGTGAAGCCGTATTTTCGCAGGAGCGGAAACGCGATGTCGTAATTGTCGGCATACCCATCGTCAAAAGTCAGGATGATGTACCGCTCGCGCCGATCCAGCCGGTTAACCGATTTGAGCTGTGCAAAGGTGATCGGGTGAAATCCAACGCGTTTAAGGTACGACAAATGCGCCTCGAACTGCGACGCGGTCACCCAGATTCCATGCCCGCGCCTCGGGTCGCTGTCGGCAATCACGCGATGATAACAAAGCACCGGGATCTCATACCGGCGCTTCATCACCAGCACATGTTCGTAGAGTTGCTCAATGCGATTGACGATCCGCCCCCGGTCATATGCCTTTTGAATCTCGTTCACAACCTGCTCGTCAATGCGCCTTGCGCACAATCCGGTTACGATGTCCGCCACGAGCTGATCCCATTCGAAGCGCGGATTCTCGCTGACATCGCCAAAATTGGTCGCGAGTGCTTCGGGCAGATTCTCAGAAGTCACCAGTCCCAGCGCGCATCCTTCACCCACGGCCACAACGGGACACCCCAAGAGGATGGCCTCGACCGCCACTCGCCCGGCGCCGATGACGACATCGGATTTGAGCACCCATTCTGCGATACCGGGCACCTGGCCAATGAATCGCACCCGGTCGGCGAATTGCTGGAAGCGATCGGGTATTGATGTGCCGCCGATCACGTTGATTTCGGCGATGATGGAAGAATCCTGGATGATTCGCTTCAATAGAATGAACGCGACATCGCCCTTCGGCCCATCCAGCCGTCCGATGAGTGAAATCGTGGAACGGGCGGGATTTGAACCAGTCAATGCGAGACCTGCCTCGATATGAACCGGATTCCTGATCAGTTCCACACGGTTCGAATTGACATGCAGATCTCTCTCAAGATGTGTCTTGAGCACTTCGCACACCGCGATGGTGGCATCACCCATGGCGGGAATGAGGCGGCGCGAAATGTGAAGATGCTGCCGGCCATGTACGGTCACGACATGTGGAATCCGGCACAATCCCGCCGCCAATTGGCCAACCCACGCCGACGCCCGCGAATGACTGTGGATGACTTGAATCCGATTCTGCTTCACAAACCGGCGCAGCCACAAGATCAGACGAGCACGAGCGAACAGGCTCTTACGACGAACCGGCGCTTGAATGAAGGATGCTTTGGTCGCCGTCGTCAGCGTGTCGGAAACAATCCACACCCGGTGCCCGCGCCGAATCAGCTCCTCAGCCACCGTCACCGCATAAACTTCGGCGCCGGTGAGTGCGTGCTGGGAGAGGAGCATCAGGATGTTCATCGTGTTTCGCCCTTCACAAAACTCGCCTGCCAAGTGGCAGGGCCGCGAAACGAATCAACGAACCGGCAAAGAGGGGGGCCAGCGATATCTTGGCGGCATTTCTGGTGCGCATCGGCTGCTGAACGCAAATGGATGCGAACCTTGCCGGCGAATTCGGGTAGAAAGCTCCAGTTATCTGCGTGGCCTTCGAGTGGGCCACGGACGAGATCATGGATCGGTCTGTCACATTCTAACCGGAAATTTGGGAGGCCCAATTGCCATCCATCGCCACCGTTCGAGCGTTCGCCTTGCTGTGGTGGAGTTTGGGCGCGTTGCTTCTGATTCTCAGCCTGAACACCGTCCTCCACTGGACCAACGGAGCCACCCCTGATAGTCACCACATCTTTGTTCTGGCCGGAGTCGAGGCGATTTCCGCCGCACTCTTCCTTATCCCGCGCACTCAGCGTGCCGGCGCCATCGGATTGGTGGTTACGCTGCTGGCGGCATTTGCCCTCCACGCGTTGCAGACCGGGTATCGCTGGGATCTGGTCGTGTATGCGATCGCCGTCGCCTTCGTCGCCTTACACGGTCCGATTCCTGTGAGATCGGTCCGCCGGGTGCAGGTCGTCGCGCATCACCGTTAGCGGCAACGGACGATTTCCTGTTCGCCGCCGCGGACGAGAAAGGTCGATTCGAAGAATTCACCGATGATCCGACCGAGCGGTGAAGCGCGCTCTATCGAGGATTCCCGGCGCGGGTGAGAACTTGTTTGAGCGTGGTATCGGATCCCTGCAACGCGACCTTTTGATGGTAGAACCATAATCCGTTCAGCCCGCCCAGCTCTTCGCCTCCCCCAGCCCGCCCCGGTCCGCCGTGCGTGAGCGACGGAAGCACGACCCCGTGCCCCGGATGCAAATCCCCGATTGTCGGATCCACGAGCAGAATTCTTCCCGTGCTGGAACCGAGTGCGGCGGCCGCACCGGCCAGATATTCCGAATCAGCGCTATACACCGACGCCGCCAATGACCCGCCGCCGCGTCGCGCGATTTCGAATGCCTCTTCGCTGTTTCGATACGGTATCACAGTGGCAACCGGGCCGAACACTTCGACTTCATTCACCAATCGGCCTTCAGATTCCGGATGAAGTTTCAACAACGTTGGTGCAACAAACGCTCCGCCCGACGGTGGTCTCGGATTGAATACGATCTCGGCCTCGCGGGACAGAGTGCGGACTCCGTCTTCCACTCCCGTCCGTTGAGCATCGTTTACGACCGGGCCCATGGATACGGACAGATCAGATGGATCGCCCACGACAACTTTGGCCAATTCCGCCGCAATGGCTTCGGTCACACCCTGCACACGATCGGCCGGCACCAGAATTCGGCGAATCGCCGTGCACTTCTGCCCCGCCTTGATCGTCATTTCCCGAACGACTTCGCGCACAAAGAACTGGAACGCCGGTGTCCCCGCTGCCCCATCCGGTCCCAGAATGGCTGAGTTCAAACTGTCTGCCTCGACATTCACGCGAATTCCCTGGGCGCGGACCCGATCGTGCCACCGTACCATCGCACCAGTTGACGCCGACCCGGTGAATGACACCACGTCGCCAAAACACACGTGATCCAGCAGATCTCCGACCGAACCGCACAGAATGGAAAGGCTGCCCTCCGGAAGTACATTTGCGGCAATCAGTGACTCGACCATCTCCTGCGCCAGCCAGGCGGTCGCCGTCGCCGGCTTGGCAAGTACCGGCACTCCTGCCAATATGCTGACAGCCGCCTTCTCCCAAAGCCCCCACGCCGGGAAATTGAAAGCATTGATGAGAATTGCCACACCATGGAGCGGGACCCCCACGTGGCAACCCTGGAAATTCTGCGCACGGGTGAGCTGCGCCGGCTGATCATCAGCCAGAAGCGAGGTCTCCCCCAGCTTGGCCCCAAGCCGTGCGAAGTATTTCAGCGTCCCAATCGACCCATCCACGTCAAGCGCGGCATCTGATTTCGTACACCCCGAGTTGATCCGTGAGATGTCATTCCATCGCTCACGATGCGCGGCCAGCGTTTCGGCGATACGACCGAGCAGTGCGGCACGCGACGCATAAGTCAGTTGGCGCAGGTTTTGTCCGCCGACACGGCGGGAATAATCGAGAGCCGCACTCAGATCAACGCCCCTTGAACCGGCCCACGCCACGGTGACGCCGTTCGAGGGATTGACCAGCGCCGTGCCCCGATCCGATCCCGCCACCCATTTGCCACTCACGAAGCTTTTCAGATCGACTGCTTCCATTTTGCAATTCCTCCCGCAGGGAGTATAATGCACTGGAAACGGCAAACATGAAACCGGAACTTGACTAAAGGCGACCAAAAAACTACTCTATCGCCGTGACTGTCGACTACCAAACCGATCCATCGCGCTACAAACACTGGCGCGTCTCCTATGATGGCCCGGTGGCCACCCTGACCATGGACGTTCAGGAAGAGGGCGGCATCCAGCCGGGATACAAGTTGAAATTGAATTCCTACGATCTCGGTGT
>JACRMA010000136.1 GCA_016235085.1 Candidatus Zixiibacteriota bacterium | reverse complement strand
CGTCCGTCCGCGGCGACGACTACGACATCGCCCTGATCGAAGGGGCGTCGCGGCAGAAGACGCCCAACGAGATTGCGCTGGGGATTGTACTGGCGGGACTCACGATCTTGTTCCTGCTGGCCGTGGCCACTTTGAAATTCTACGCAGACTACAGTGGAGCCGCAGCGCAGCAGGATATTTCACGCTTTGTGACGGTTCCAGTGTTCATCGCGCTGCTGGTGTGTCTGGCGCCAACGACGATCGGCGGATTGTTGAGTGCGATCGGCATCGCCGGAATCGACCGGCTGGTACGATGCAATGTTCTGGCCAAGAGCGGGCGAGCCGTCGAGGCGGCCGGTGATATTGATGTCCTACTGTTGGACAAGACCGGCACGATTACACTCGGGAATCGGATGGCCACACGGTTTGTACCGGCGCCCATGTACATGGAGCAACATCTGGCCGAGGCCGCCCAACTCGCGTCACTCGCGGATGAAACGCCGGAGGGACGGTCGATTGTCGTTCTCGCAAAGGACAGGTACGATCTGCGCGCGCAACGGTTGACACCAAGCCAGGCGCGATTTGTGGCGTTTTCGGCGCAGACGCAGATGAGCGGTGTGGACATTCTCGAATCCGATGGCTCGGTGTCGCTCAGTGTGCGCAAGGGATCGGTCAGCGCGGTACGGGCCTACATCGAAAGCATGGGGAACACATTTCCCAAAGAACTTGAGCCAGACATTCTGGCCATCACCGAATCAGGCGGAACACCACTCGCAGTGGCGGACGAGACCTCAGTGCTGGGGCTCATTCATCTGAAAGACGTGGTCAAAGGCGGGATCAAGGAGCGATTCGCCGAATTGCGGCGGATGGGCATTCGCACCGTCATGATTACGGGTGATAATCCACTCACGGCAGCCGCGATTGCGGCCGAAGCCGGGGTGGATGATTTTCTGGCTCAAGCCACACCGGAAGCGAAGTTGGCGCGCATCCGCCTGGAGCAGAGCAGCGGGCACCTGGTGGCAATGACCGGCGACGGTACCAATGATGCACCGGCGCTGGCGCAAGCTGATGTCGGTGTGGCAATGAACACGGGCACGCAGGCAGCGCGCGAGGCCGGGAATATGGTCGATCTGGACAGCAATCCGACCAAGCTGATCCAGATCGTGGAGATCGGCAAGCAGCTGTTGATGACCCGCGGATCGCTGACCACTTTCAGTATCGCCAATGACGTGGCAAAGTATTTCGCCATTATCCCCGCGTTGTTTGCGACGCTTTACGCGGCAGGCGGTTGGGGCAATGGCCCGTTGGCGGCGCTCAATGTCATGCGCCTGCATTCGCCGTACAGCGCGATTCTCAGCGCGGTGATCTTCAATGCTTTGATCATTGTGGCGCTTGTGCCACTGGCCCTCCGTGGTGTTGCCTATCGTGCGCAGGGGGCGTCACGGCTGTTGCAACGGAATCTGTTAATCTACGGCGTGGGCGGATTGATCGCGCCCTTCGCGGGAATCAAAGTGATCGATCTGGCGATTGTGGCAATGGGTTGGGTGCGCTGATGCAAATGTTCAAGACCGCGCTCAGAGTGCTGCTGGTGCTGACCGTGCTCACCGGAATCATCTACCCGCTGGTCATCACCGGCGTGGTACAACTGCTTTTTCCGGGAAGAGCCAATGGAAGTCTCGTAAGGCGCGGTGATCAGACAATCGGTTCAGCGCTGGTGGGGCAGGATTTTTCAGATTACCGGTATTTCTGGCCGCGGCCTTCCGCAACCAACTATAACGCCATGCCCTCCGGTGCCGCCAATCTTGGACCCACCAGCCAGCAGCTTCGAACGCTGACCGACGCACGGCGCGCACGAATGCAACAGTCGCCCCATGAGCCAGGGCGGCCGCTGCCTTGGGATATGGCCAGTGCTTCGGGAAGCGGGCTGGATCCCGACATTAGTGCCGAAGCCGCCCAATACCAAGTGACGCGAATCGCGATGGCTCGCGCGCTCGATTCCCTCGCGGTCAGCAGGGTGATGGAACTAATCGGGATTCACACGATGGCGCCGACATTCGGCGTGCTGGGTGAACCGAGAGTTAACGTTCTCGCACTGAATCTGGCGCTGGATTCGCTTGAAGCGGAGCGCAAATGAACACAGAGCCTAACAGGCCTGACCCTGACGCGTTACTGGCGGCGATCAAAAGGTCCGAAGCCAGTCAGCATGGTGGCCGGTTGTGGATTTTTTTCGGCATGGCAGCGGGCGTGGGCAAGACCTTCGCGATGCTCAAAGCGGCTCAGGAGCGGCTCAAAGACGGTGTCGATGTGGTTGTGGGTGTCGTCGAGACACACGGCCGAAGCGAAACCGATGCACTGCTCGCAGGATTGCCGGTAATCGGCCGCAAGGCTCTGGAGTATCGCGGTGTCGTCCTGCAGGAAATGGACCTCGATGCGATTCTGGCGCGGAAGCCTGGTCTCGTGCTGGTCGATGAGCTGGCGCATACGAATGCGCCGGGGGTAAGGCATCCCAAGCGCTGGCATGATGTGGCCGAGATTCTCGATTCCGGCATCGACGTCTACACAACGGTCAATGTGCAGCATATCGAAAGCCGCAAGGAATCAGTTGAGACGATCACCGGAATTTCGATACGGGAGTCGGTCCCTGATTCGATTCTAGAGCGCGCCGAACAGATCATCCTGATCGACATCACGCCGGCGGAACTGCTCAAGAGACTGGAAGAGGGAAAAGTCTACCTGGGCGAACGGGCGGAGACGGCACTCCAGAATTTTTTCAAGGAAGACCGGCTGACCGCGTTGCGCGAGATGGCACTGCGTTTGACCGCCGAGAAGGTCGACAACGAATTGCAGAGTTTGACGGCGGGCAAGGGCTCCGACCAAGCGTGGAAGCCGTCGGAGCGGCTCATGGTCGCCGTCAGCCATAGCCCGTACTCCGCCGAATTGATCCGCGCCACCCGCCGTCTGGCGTTTGGCCTTGACGCGCCCTGGATTGGCGTCAATGTCGATACCGGCCAACCCTTGTCCGAAGAGGATCGCGCCACGCTGGCACGCAATCTGGCGCTGGTGCGCGAACTCGGCGGCGAGGTGATCACCACAGCGGAGGCCGACACCGGAGCGGCGCTAAAGCGGATTGCGCATCAGCGGAGTGTGACTCAGTTGATCATCGGCCGGCCGACCCGGCGGTGGCTGCGCGATACGGTACACGGCGGCACGCTGCTCGATCAACTCGCACGGGAGAGCGGGACGTTCGATGTCCACGTACTGCGCACCGACTGGGGGCCCGGAGCCAAAGCGCCCAAGCGCTGGCCCGTCGGTATCGAGGCCGGGATATCCAAGTATGCTCTGGCGGCCATCGCCGTTGTGGCGATTGCCCTGGTCAGTTGGCTAATCGCTCCGGTACTGGGATATCGCGCTGTCGGATTCCTCTTCCTGCTGACTGTCCTCTCGATCAGCATGTTCTTATCCCTGGGGCCGGTTCTTTTTGCAGCCGTGGTGAGTGCACTCATCTGGGATTTCTTCTTTATCCCTCCCTTCGGCACATTTCATATCGCGGCCCCTGAAGACGTGGCGATGGGCGTGGTATATTTACTGGCCGCAGTGATCACCGGCTCGCTGACGCGACGGACGCGCCGCGCGCAGGACTTGCTTCGCATTCGTGAGCAGCGCACCCAGGTCCTCTATGGTATTGTCCAAACAATGACATCGGGGGGCGAGAAGCCTGATGTCCTCGCGGACGTTGCCGCAAGACTGGGCACCATCCTCAATGGTGAGTGCACCGTCGTGCCGGCCGGATTGACGTCGTGGCTGGCGGACAACGCGTACCCAAAGCGTGAGTGGTTCAAGACAGAAAAAGAGCGTGCGGTGGCGCAGTGGACCTACCTGCTGGGGCAACCGGCGGGGTGGTCCACCGACACACTTCCGTCGGCGGAGGCAATGTATGTTCCGCTCAAAGGGAATACCGAGCTGGTTGGAGTCCTGGCCTATCGTCCCAATCACAGGGTGGCCCTTCTCAAGGAGGAGGCCGATCTGCTGCAGTCGGTATCGCAGCAACTCGCGATTCTGATGGAACGGCAGATCTATCAGGAGCGCACGTTTGAAACAGAACGGCTCAAGTCTTCAGAAGTATTGCAGCAGACGATCCTGGATTCCGTGTCTCATGAAATTCGGACGCCGCTGACCGGGATCATCGGCGCGGCATCGGCACTGCAAAACGATCAGATTGCCGCGAATCCGGAAAGCAGAGCCGCACTGGCGCAGGAATTGATGGAAAACGCCGAACGGCTCAACCGTGTCGTGGCGAATCTGCTGGATATGTCGCGGCTGAGCTCCGGCTCATTGACGTTGAAGAAGGACTGGCACGACATCGGCGATCTGGTCGCTGTGGCGCTGGACGGTGCGGGGAAGGCACTTGAGAAACGGACGGTAGCGACTTCGCTGGCTCAGATGATGCCATTGGTCAGAGTTGATTTTCAGTTGTTTGAACAAGCGCTTTCGAATCTGCTTTCGAACGCGGCGACCCATACACCGGCCGGGAGCACGATTACGATCGCCGGTACAGTGGACGAGCGGGATATGATCCTGACTGTTTCGGACAACGGTCCCGGCATTCCTAATGACGCTCTGGCGCACGTGTTCGAGAAGTTCTATCGCGTTCCCGGCACCAGCGCGGGCGGGACCGGGACTGGGCTGGCCATCGCCAAAGCGATCGTCGACGCTCACGGTGGCGTGATCTCGGCTCAGAACATTGCCGGAGGGGGCGTGTCGTTCACGATTCGTCTCCCGATCGAAGCCCAGCCGCATGTCCCGACAGAACGGGGTACCACTTGAGCGGCGCACGGATTCTGGTCATCGATGACGAGGCTGCTATTCGACGACTGCTTAAAATCAGTCTGGAAGCGGAAGGGTATACATATCTGGAAGCGGCCACGGGGCGCGAGGGTCTGGTTGCTGCCTCGACGCAGCGGCCCGAAGTGATCATTCTCGACCTGGGATTGCCGGATACCGACGGGCTTGACGTTCTCAAACGCGTGCGCGAATGGTCGGCGATTCCGGTGATTGTCCTGACGGTCAAGGACGCGGAGACAGACAAAGTGGCGCTGCTCGATGCGGGCGCCGACGATTACGTGACGAAGCCGTTCAGCGTGCTGGAACTTCAAGCGCGAATCCGTGTGGCACTGCGCCATAAGGCCTCTCCACAGACTGAGCCGGTGTTTCGCAGTGGATGGCTGGAGATCGATCTGGCAACGCGATCCGTACGAGTGAAAAACGCGGTGGTTAAGCTTACTGCGACCGAGTATGAGATTTTGAGGCTGCTTGTTCAGCACGCCGGACGAGTGGTCACCCAGCGGCAGATGCTGCGAGAGATCTGGGGCCCGCATGCGCTGGAGCAGACGCAATACCTGCGCGTCTACATCGGACAACTGCGCAAGAAGATCGAACGCGATCCGGCACGTCCCGAGCTGGTGTTGACGGAACCGGCGGTGGGGTATCGGCTGGCGGTGCGGGGTGTGGAGTGACAAAGAACTATAGGACCTATGGGACCTATAGGACCTATAGAGACTGCTTCTAATGAT
>JACRMA010000135.1 GCA_016235085.1 Candidatus Zixiibacteriota bacterium | reverse complement strand
TCGCTCCGACTGATTTCCTGAGTCTTCGACTCGGGATCGGGGCCATTGTGCTGGCGCTGCTGAACCTGCGAGTGCGACAGTCATTCCATATTGAGAAACGCGACCTGGTCATCGTGCTTGGCGCCGGTGTCATCGGAATCATCATCCATCAAATAATCCAACTCAACGGCCTGCGCTTCACGTCCGCTACGAACACGGGGTGGATTCTCACGCTGATCCCCCCAGTGACCGGTTTGCTGGGCTGGTTCTTTCTCAAGGAGCACGTGCGTGGGCGGCAGATTCTGGGTCTGGCGATTGCGATGCTCGGAGTCGTGTTCTTCGTTTCGAACGGACACCCGGAACGGCTTTCGTTAGGGAACAACCTGGGCGATGCCCTGGCGTTGCTGAGTGTGTTTACCTGGTCGATTTGCACCATCATGACCAAGGCGCGGCTGGGCCGCTACGATCCCCTGATCATCTCGATCATTCACATGTTCGTCGGTTTCCTCTTCTTCGCGTTGATTGGCGGCTGGGGCATCAGCAATCGCATCACCGTTCTCGATCTTCACGACTGGATCATCATCATCGCGATTGGTGTCATTCCTTCGGGCCTGGCCTACTACTGGTGGAACGCCGGCCTGAAGCGGCTGAGCGCGATGAACACGAGCATGTTTCTATTCCTCGAAGCGATTGTCGCGTCGGCGACCGGCGCTGCATTGCTCGGCGAAGAGTTCACTCTGCCGATGATTGGGTTTGCGGTGATTATTATGGGCGGTGTTTACGTGAGTCAGGGGATGGGCCGGCGCAAGACCGGCCGCGCGCCGGCACTCCCTATCCGCGAATGACCTTGCTCACGATATCGCGGCGCAGAATCAAACCGATCAACTTGCCGTCTTCCACAACCGGCACCCGGCGGATGTTGCGGAAAAGCATCTGGGCGGCGACTTCAACAATCGGCGTGTCTTCGGTCGTCAGGAATAGCCGTGTCGTCATGATGTCCTTGGCCCTGATCTCTTCCTCGCGCTTCAGCAAATCATCGAACGGCTCTACGTCCGGGGTCGTCACGCCGGTTTCGACCATCGACTGGTAGTGCGGCAGTGCCGCCTTGATCAGGTGGCGCTCGGAGATCATGCCGATCGGCCGTCCGTCGGCATCGACCACCGGCATCCCGGAGACCTTGTGGCGATACAGCTTGTTGGCCACGTCTTTGAGCGTGTCCTCCGGTGAAACAGTCACCACGTCGCGATGCATGATGTCGCGCACCGTCAGATGCGTGCGGATGGTCAAGCCGGTGTCCCAGATCACGCGAATCAATTCATCGGGTGTCCGGGCAGAGAGAATCCGCGGCAGATTCGTCTCGTCGCGCGCCACCGCGGCGAATGCCGACAGCGTCTGCAGGTAGAGTTGCGCGATATTCCGCGGTGTCAGCATCAGGCAGATCACATGCAACGGACGTCCATCGGGCGTGGGTGATTTGATCCCCCGCTTCGAGACACCGAGGGCGATGTGCATTTCGCCAACCAGATCGGTGCGTGCATGCGGGAAGGCGAAACAGCGGCCGAAGGAGGTGTTTTCGATTTCCTCGCGCTCGGCGATGGAACTGAGAATCCCCGCGCGGTCCATTCCGGGAAATTTCATGAGGACACGATCCATCAACTCACCGATGGCGCCGGTCTTGGACTCGGAGTGCAAATCGGCGGAGACGAGCAAGGGATCGAGCAGTGCGGCCAGTCTCATGGCATTAATGTCCCTACCTGATTATATCGGCGTTTGCGCAGATCCGGCATGCTACTGAACGTCTCCTGCGGTCTGCGCCGGCGAGCCCTTGCGGGGCGCGCGGTGCATCACGGGCGGTGTTGTGATGCCGCCGGACACCAGCAATTTGATAGCGTCCTCGTTGGAGATTTCCAACTCGTGAACCTCATCCGCCGGCAGAAATACGACAAACCCGGTGATTGGCGTCGGCGTCGAGGGGACAAAGACGGCGATCAACTCTCCGTCCGACGGACCATTGGCCGTCGTCCCGGCCGTTGTTTGCACTCGCGTTCGCGCCGCCGCAAAACCCATCACCCAGGCGCCGCGCCTCGGATACTCGATCATCACCGCGCGCTCGAAGACTTTACGCTGCGGCATCGCGACCGCTTCCACGAGCTGCTTGGCGGCCGAATAGACGGCCCGTACCAGAGGGGTGCGGATGAAAAGCAGCTCGCTGAAGCCGAAGAGCCGCGAGCCAATGACATTGCGCACCAGAATGCCGACGAGGAAGATCAGCAGGATCGTCGCCACCAGCCCCATGCCGGGAATGCTCTTGCCCAGAAGGCGCTGCAAGATCGGCGAGAGAATTCCATCGACCTGCAGGAAGAGGAAATTGAGCACGACCACGGTGATGATCACCGGGACCGTGATCACAATTCCGGAGATGAAAGTCCGCCGCAGAGTGTTGTAGATCCGCCGTCCCACTGAGGGATTCGTTGGCATGCTGTTGTCCATGGGTTGCTGCCGTGCCGAACACGGCTTGGACGGAACGCTAACCGACTTGAGAGGTGGTGTCAAGGGGGGAGGTTCGGAGGGACCGTATCCGTGGGATCTGTGGCGCGGCCGCCCTCGGCCGCGTGCCCAGGCAAAGCCTGGGCGTCTTTGGGCAGGGTTGCGCCAAGAAATTCGACGCTTCGCGTCGAACGCGGGCGAGGGCGCCCGCGCCACATGAGGGCACCTCCGCACGCCGGGTCTATTCGAATATCGGTGGCGGAGTCCTCGTGGACTCTGGTGACGGCGGTGTCTGGGGTGGGGGGGCATCGCCCTGCGCAGCGGCGTAGACCGGGGCGCGCAGGTGGAGGAAGACCTTGGTCCAGACGGCGTAATCGAAAGTCCCGAAATAGGCGCTCAACAGCACCAGGTAGGGAAGCCCAATGGCGACGCCATAGACGATGGCCAGCGGTTTGCTGGCAAACCAGAGGGCCACGGCCGGCGCGAGCAGAAGCGCGCCGATCCCCATCATGGCGATCGCCAGTGCGATGGTGATACCGAACTTCACCAGTCCCATCATGATTGACGGCTGCCACTGCTGCCGGAGCAATGTCCAACCTTCGCCAATCGAATCGATGACGCCCCGCATTTCCAGAGTGACAAAGCGTTCGGCATAGCCCCAGGTGAGTATCAGGGCGACCAGTCCCAGAATCCCGGCTGGGATAGCGATCAACAGCGAGAGAAACCCGAGGGGAACAGCAATCGCGAAGATCACCACTTCGATTAGGATCAGGGCAAAGACGAACGCCATCGCGATGACCGCCTCCAGAAGCAGCAATCCCAGCATCGGCCAGAAGCGCTTGAGGCCGAACTCCCATCCCGCCGAGAGGCTGTGCGCGCCATCGGTGTGAATCTGATAGACGTTGTAGATCAGAGCGGACTTGCAGATGACATGCATGACCATCATGACCAGCATGACGAATCCGCCGACCACAATCAGCATGGCGAGTGCCGCCACCAGCCACTCTTTGGCGGCCTCAATGCGTTCCGGTGTCCACTGGCCGGTCGGGACATTGAACCCGCCGCCCGCACCGGCGAAAAAGCCGAGCAGCCAGAGATATTTGAATTTCCAGGCGAGCTTGAACGAGTCGCGGATTATGTCACCGATCGGGAGCCGGATCATTGGATACCTCCAATTCGGAATGGCGCTGGAATGGCTGCGCCCATCGGTCAATCTAGTCGATTACCCGGTCCGCCCCCACCATAAAGATTTGAGGGACAAGAAAGCGCAAGGCTGCGTGACCCGTCCCCACACATATCGTTCCGATCCCCCCCACTCATGTCATTCCGCCCCCACACCAAAATCATTCCCCCCCACCAATCTCATTCCGCCCCCACACCAAAATCATTCCCCCCCACCAATCTCATTCCACCCCCCCACTCATGTCATTGCCCTC
>JACRMA010000138.1 GCA_016235085.1 Candidatus Zixiibacteriota bacterium | reverse complement strand
CCCCCGCTGCCGATACGATACGCGAGCGCCCCATCACTCGACGCAGTAAAGACGTCATTGGTATATCGTGAGTCATGGACAACGTTTTCTCCGACGGGAAACGGCTCTCCGGAGAGCTCGAGCTTTTCCGGATCAAAGCGTTGCGCCATTAGAGTACCTTCGCGGACGAACAAGAGGTGGTCACGCGCGTACAGCGCATTGCCATGATGGGATACGAGCCGTCGGTTGACAGACGAATCGAGTGATCCAATGAAGATCGCGTCCCGTGGGTCCGAGCCGCTGCCACCCGAGCGGGCGTAGTAGAGAAAACGATTGCCATCGGGCAGGAACCATGGCCACCGGTGCGTCGTCTCGACCCGGGCCGAGTCCAGCCTCGTAATCGCGACCGGGATCCCTCCCGAAGCGGCGACCCGGCTTAGTCCGCCGGTTGCATCCGGGGAGAAGATGATGATGCCGCTTTTGTTCCAGGAACCACTTCGTCCGTCAATGGCGTCGCAAATCGTCAACGGCGGCCCGCCCGTTACGTCGATTTTCTTGAGCTTGCGGTCCGCAAAAAACCCGATGAACCGGTTGTCGGGCGACCAGAACGGAAACGAAGCGTTTTCTGTCCCAGGCAACAGCCGGGGCGCGAATGCGTCCAACGAGCGGATCCAGATATGGCTGTTCGTGCTGGAATCGACGGCGACAATGGCAAGCCTTTGTCCGTCCGGTGACAGGGCAAGGCTGGCGGAACCAATCGCCTCCAAATCCTGACCGTTAGGGGTTTCCACAGAAAAACGCACGGCCCTCTCCGTAGCCGGCACTGACGAGGACCCTGTCAGTTGCGCGACGGCGAGGGCGATAAGGGCAACTGCGGCAACTGGCCAAGCGATCAGAATTGGCGTCCGGGAAGCCCTCCGGGGAGGACTGATGCTCGTGACCTCGGCGTCGCCATTGCCCGGCGAAGATGTTCCCCGCAAGCTGACTGGCTGAATCGGGCGCACGGTTGAGACGCGGCTGACGCGTTTGCGGCCGGAGTCGACTTTGAAACGGCGCAAGTCACGCGAGACTTCCTTGGCCGACTGGCAGCGCTCATCCGGGTCCTTCTGCAGGCACTCCAGAACAATGCGGTCCAGCTCCGGGTCGATATCGGGGCGGACGGCCGAAAGCGGCGGCGGATCGACATTGACGATCTCGTACATGATCGCCGTTTCGTGCGCCCCCTGATAGGGCATCTGACCGGCCAGCAATTCATAGAGAACCACACCCAGCGAGAAGATGTCGGTGCGATGATCAGTATCGAGCCCCTGGACCTGTTCGGGGGACATATAGCCGATGGTCCCGAGGGTGCTGCCTTCCTTTGTGAGGCGGGACACGCCACGAAGCTTGGCGAGGCCAAAATCCATGATCTGGACGATGCCATCGCGCCGGACCATGACGTTCTCGGTTTTGATGTCGCGGTGGACGATACCCTGCTCGTGAGCGGCCGCCAATCCATCGGCGATCTGAATCCCGATTTCTACGACCTGCTTGACCGAATAAGGCTGGGTTCGGTCACGGAGCGTTGTGCCATCGACGTACTCCATCACCAGGAAGATCTGGCCATCGGTGTCCTGGATGTCGTGGACGGTACAGACGTTGGGGTGGTTTAAGGCGGAGGCGGCGCGGGCTTCCTGCAGGAAGCGGGCGCGGTCTTGCTCTGAGGCGGACAGGTGGGGCGGAAGGAATTTGAGGGCCACTTTTCGGCCCAATTTCGCATCCTCGGCCAGATAAACGATGCCCATACCGCCCTGCCCGAGCTGCTTGAGGATCTTGTATTGAGCGACCGTCGTCCCGATCATTGACCGGCACCGGAGAAGTTGAACATGAACATCACTTTAAAGATACGCAACCCGTCCCGCTCTGCCACAAGAAATAATGACTATTTCTATCCGAACATGAAATGCGGCCAACGTCACGGCCCGGCGGGTCAGACGAGTCCGGGATAATCGGGCGGGGCAATTGCTGGTTGCTCCCACCGTCATTCCGCGAAAGCGTGAATCCAGCATCTGCAGGCCTGGATTCCCGCTTTCGCGGAAATGACAGCGGATCGGGAAACACGGTGAGTGCCGTAAAGGCACTCGGTGTGGAAATCAATACGCGGCGAGATCGCGGATGGCGCGTTCGATGTCGTCGTTCTGCGGCAGGATCGCGTCTTCCAGCTCGGGACCGTAGCCGACCGGCGTATCCAGTGCGCCGACACGGCGAACGGGTGCATCGAGACTGTCGAAGAGATTTTCGCTGATCCACGCAGCCACCTCGGCCCCGAAGCCCATGAAGCGCACGTCCTCGTGAACGACCAGCACTTTGCCGGTCTTGACCACGGATTCGGCGGTCATTTCGTGATCCCACGGCACGATTGTGCGGAGATCAATCACCTCGACACTGATGCCCTCGGGGGCCAGCTTGGTGGCGACCGCATTCGCTTTCAGGACGGTCGCACCCCAGGTCACGACGGTCAGTGTATCGCCTTCGCGGACCATACGCGCTTTGCCGAATGGGATTGTGAAGTCGGGACCGGGATAACGCGATTTCAGAATCGGCTGACGGTAGAGACGCTTGTGTTCGAGATAGAGCACGGGATCCTCGCCGCGCAACGCGGTACGCAGCAATCCGACGGCATCGATGCAATTGGACGGCATGGCAATCAGGAGTCCGGGGAAATGCGAGAAGGTCCCTTCGATGGACTGCGAATGATAGACCGCCCCGGAACCACCGAGGTAGCCGCCGACCGCGATGCGGATCACTGCGGGACAGGAAAAGCCGTTGTTGGAACGCCAGCGGATTTTGGAAGTCTCATCAACCAACTGCATCATCGCCGGCCAGACATAATCACCGAACTGAATTTCCGGGACAGGCTTCAGACCGCGTGTCGCCATGCCGGTCGCGGTGCCGACAATGGTCGCCTCGGCAAGCTGGGAGTCGTAGACGCGCAGTGAGCCGTATTCTTTTTGGAGGCCGATGGTCGCTTTGAACACGCCGCCTTTGCCGGGGACTTTGCCGAGCAGTTCCGGATTGCCGACATCCGCGACGTCCTCGCCGAAAACAACGATACGCGGGTTGCGCGCCATTTCGTCGAAAAGCGTCTTGTTGATCCCCTGGATCATGGTGAGATCCGGACCGTCGAAGTCGGGCTCCGCCACAAAACGGTCTGATGTCAGATCGACATCGGGTGACAGCACAAACTGGGTGGCGGATTCCTTCGCTGGACGGCGCGCCGTGAGCGCGTGGGTAGCACTGGCTTCAATCTCGGCGTTGATCTCCACACGGAGCGCCTCGAGTTGCGATTCGGTTGCGATTCCGTGTTTGATGAGATATTGCGAATAGGTCTTCAGCGGATCACGCTGCTGTTCCGACTCCCGCATTTCCGGAGTCTTGTACAATTTCTCGTCGTCCGATTCGGAATGCGAGTAGGGCCGGATGACATGGGCATGAATGAGCACCGGGCGGCGTTGTCTGCGCAGACGATCCTCGACACTGCGGAACGCCGCGTAACTGGCCACCGGATCGGTGCCATCGACTTCAACGACCTCGAGCAATCCCTGCTCCACGAGGCCGGCAAACATCTTCGAGATTGAACCGCCGGCGGTCTGTTGTGACTTGGGAACCGAGATGGCGTAACCGTTATCCTCGATCAAGAAGAGCACGGGAAGCTGGCCGTTGGCGGTCTCGAGACAGGATGCATTGATCGCTTCGAAGAATTCGCCTTCGGAGGTGGTGCCGTCGCCGCCGGTCACGATCGTGATTTCCTCGGCATCATGCGCCACTTGATCGGAAGAGATCGCGGGCACGTTGTTGAGATAACGCCCGGCCTGCGCGCAACCGGTCGCCTGCAGGAACTGGGTGCCGGTGACGGAGGATTTCGTGACGACGTTGACCCGTTTCAGTCCCCAGTGGGACGGCATCTGCCGACCGCCGGAGGACGGGCCATCGGCGGAACCGACGGCATCGAGGAGCATTTCCTGCGCCGTCATCCCGAGCGAAAGCATCAGGGCGCGATCACGGTAGTAGCAGTAAAACCAGTCGGATTGCGGGCGCACCACCAGACCGAGTGCGGCGAGCACGGCTTCATGGCCGGCGCCGGAAATCTGGAAGTAGATCTTGGATTGCGTTTTGAGTTTGCGCTCCATGTCATCGACACGGCGCGAGGTGTAGATCCAACGATAGAGAAGCAGCAGTTGATCCGGTGTGAGGCCGGCATGCGGCTGCGGCTTGGCGCCGACGATGCCCGCGGAAGGACGTGCGGCAACGGTGCCGCCATTGCTCGGGGCTTTGCCCGTTGGAATGTCGCTGACGCGTGCGGAATCCCGGCGCGGCCCGGAGTAGATTCTGTCTTTGGAACTCGTTGTCGTTTCGTTCATTGTCGTTCCCATGTGATTGGTTGCCCCCTCCCGTGGTAAACAGTTTTGTTATACGTCTGTTCCGGGGAATTCGCAAGATGAATTTCGTATTCATTTTGGCCAATCGGACGGCTCGTGCCGGTCTTCACATGGGGCGGCGCGCGAGCGCAGCGGACTAACGCTCGGGGCGCGCCTTCGGGAGGGTGATCCGCCGCGGCGGACTGCCGAGTCATCTTCCCGCGCGGGAAGATGGCTCGGCAGGAGCCTCGCCCTCCCACGACTCGCAGGTCTGATTGTATCCACGTGATTGGCTTGGGAAATAGGTGAGCGCCGAGGAGGGCGATCCGCCGCGGTGCACTGCCGAGCCATGATTCCGCGCGGACAAGAAGAGGCTCGGCGGGAGCCTCGCCCTCCCCGCCCATGTTGGTTATGAGAAGATCCGATGTAGTCGCCTGACTCTGTGAAACGACCGGCGCGAATTTGTCGAGCTTGGCTACATGTGGAATTCGAGGATGTCGCCGTCTTCGACGACGTGGTCGGCCATGACACGCTGGCCGTCGAAGGTGTGCTTGCCCCAGATTTTGGCGAACTGGAGCTTCTCGGCAAACTCCTTGTGGATCGAGCGCGCGGCATCGGCGACTGTGGCGCCGTGCGGCAACAGCACCGGGTCGTCCATGTCGGCGGGATGGCCGGGAGTCTTGGTGTAAGCACGCATCAAACCCAGTGACTCAAAGCAGGCACCCAGCAAGTCCTTGATGCCGCGATTCTGCGGCGATGACACCGGCCAGATCGGCAAGCGGTCACCAACGACATCCTGTAACAACATCAACCGGGTCGCGGCATCCGGGAGATCGATTCCTGTCACGGCCAGGATCGTGGGGATTTCCAGTGCACTGTGAATGCCGGGATCAGGATCGACCAGGCCGCGCAATCGAATCTTCGCCTGATGAAGCCGTTTCAGAACGTACTCGTATTCGCTGAGAAGATCGTCGTCACCCAGCGAGATGACCAGCACGGCGACATCGGCGGTGCGAATAATGTTGAGCACGAACGGTTCGAGGTGCTCCTCGGCTATCGGCGGCAGGTCAACCAACTGGAGGTGCACGTTCTCCCACTGCGCCATGCCGGGAACCGGTTTGCGAGTGGCGAATGGCCACTCGGCAATCTCGACGGCGGCGCGCGTCACCGCGCCCACGATGCTCGACTTGCCCGAATTGGGCGGCCCAACCAGCGCGAACTGTCCGGCGCCCTCGCGGGGGATGTGATCCAGCGAGGACTGGCGAGAAGCGCCATGCTGCTGGGGGGCCTCGATTTGGGATTTCAACTTGGAGATCTTGTGCTTAAGCTCCCCAACCATATGTGAGGTGCCCTTGTGTTTGGGAATCTCGGCGAGCATCCGTTCCAGAAGCGCCAGCCGCTTCTTGGGGTCTTTCTCGAGACGGTATTCCTGTTCCAGTTTGTTGTATTGGGGCGGCAAATTGGCCGGCATCGAAGGCTCCTCTTGTCCGGTGCCAAGATCATTCAAATGGACTCTGGCCGCAAGAGGCGGGATCACGGAGTGACAGGCGGTCCAGGCAGGTCGAGAGCCCGGAGGACCAGAAGCGATGCGATTCAGAATATCTACATGTAAATCGTTGCGGTTACAGGCTTGACAAGTTGAACTGCGACCGTATACTGAGTACAGGATGGCGGCGTTCGACTACCGATCATCGTGCTGACGTCCGACCGCCATCATTGATCAACGGCAAGTCACCAGTCACGGCCAGGGACTCTCCCTGGCTCCCCGCCTGACTGACTGACGAACGGACATCTCGTTGGATTGCGTCGAGGGAGGTGGCCATGAGAAAAAGCAATGCACGTACGAAGGGACGGCCGATGACGAGCCTTGTCCTCATCGGATTCGTCACACTGTGCCTGGTAGTGGCGATGGGCACCCGCGCCGCGAATGAGCCCGCCACTCAGGCACACCCCGCGTCGGCGACAGCGGTCTGCGATTGTCCATTCCCCGGTGACGCCAATAACGACGGGATCATTGATATAAACGATTGGGTCGAAGCCTTGGACGTGGCATTCAACCGGTCGGCACCTGTGCAGGATCCCCTCTGTCCGGTTTGGCGGACGGATTTCAACGGGGACGGCGTTGTGGATGCCGTTGATGCCTATTTGTACCCTCTGTCGGCATTCGATCTGGAACCGTGCGATCCTTGCGGGCCGGTTGGCTGTTTTGGCGTAACCCCTTCGCCGGGAGGGCCGGGCAATTCGGTTATTGTCGAGTCGAAGAAGTTACTTGCAGGATCGGCGGGCAACACAGTCGCCATCAGGCTGACCAATAACGCCCATGTCACCGGTATCGTCATCCCACTTCAACTCCGCGCCATAACGCCCGGGGCGTTCCCAACGGACTTGAAGGTTTCCATCAGGGAGCGTATCGGCGCCGGCACCATCTATCGATTCGCGCATCAATACGCCGTACCGGACGGCGCCTGCGGAGGCGCCGGCACCGGATTCTCCACAATCACGGTGTTCAACGACACCTCCAGCAGTCATCTGATAACTGGACCGAATTGGGGCGTGCTGGTGGCGTGTGGCTGGTTCTTCGGCAGCATGGGCACAGGTGCCGATGTCAGCGGTTCGGTGTTGTTGACAATGGGAGTAACAGGCGCACCGGGAACATTCGAGATCGACACAGCCTGCACCGACCCGGCAAACCACCTCTTGTTCGTCAACGGTCAGTACCGATCGACGCTTCCGTCATTCACAAAAGGCACCGAAGAGATCGTGAGCTGCCTCTGTCTCTGGCAGGGTGATATCGACGCCAATGGCGTGATGGATGTGTTCGACGTCATACAATTGATTCAGATCGCGTTCGTCGGAGCAGATCCCTTCCCGGATCCTGGATGTCCGACAACCAGAGCCGACTACAATAATGACGGCGTGGTTGATGTGTTCGACGTCATTGCCATCATCAAGGGAGTCTTTTCCAACGGTCCGCCACCGGCGGATCCCTGCGCGTAGGTTTCAGAGGGGATTTAGTACGTCGTGGGAGGGCGAGGCTCCTGCCGAGCCTCTCGCCTGAGCCTGAGACGAGCCGAGGCATGTAGGATCCGGGAATTTTCTGGACCGGAGATATGCGGAACTCTCCCGCGAAGAGGCTCGGCAGGAGCCTCGCCCTCCCTTGTGGGCTCGCCCGCCCTCAAAGGCTTGGCTTCACTCACCAATACATGAAGTTGTCAGTGGAGTACGTTACACCGTTGCCGCGGTGCGCTTGCGCTCGTCCATGAGACGGCAGCCTTCCAGAAGCATGGCGTTGTTGGAGAGCCGGCAGTTCGCTTCGGGCGGTGCGGTAATGGGGACCATTGTGAAGGCGCCGTCGGTCCAATTAAGGATTTCGTAGACAGCGCTTTCGCCATCGCATTGATCGGAATGGGCGAACTTGATCTGGCCCTGCCAGAGAACGACCTGGCCGGTCAGAATCCCGTTGCTGACATCGATACGAACCGAACGCGCACCGGCCGAAAGGATTTGCACCAGGTCGATGAAACTGAACTGCGATAGCGAACCGGAGACGACGCCGTCTTTCGACGAGGCCTTCGGCTGACGCGCGGCGGCGCGGCGGAGTTTTTCCGCGGCGATACCGGCGTCCCAGGCGCCACTCCAGACATCTTCGAACCCGGCACTCAGAGCGGTTCGCGATAACTGCGTGTCGGGATCATCGAGGATTAGGAAGTTGGCGATACCGGGAAGGGTCTTGCGTTGCCAGTGAACCCACTCCAGCGCTCCGGATGCGGCCCAGACCACGACATCGGGGCGGCGGCGGTCGGCGAGGCGGCGTGCCTCGGCGGGTCCGCCCGCGGTGACAACACGCCAGCCTTCGTTTTCGAGTTGCATGATCAGATGATTCCACTCGATGGGACGGTCGGCCACTAGCATGATCTCGGACGGGCCGGGGGGCAGGCACCCTTCCAACACCTCCTCACGGACAAGACTGAGCAGTGCTTCCACGACGTGCGGATCGAAGTGTTTCCCTGATTCCTCGTGCAGGCGGTGGGCGAGCTGCGTCATGGTGTCGATGGAATCGACCGGCTGGGCTTCGAGCATTTTGAGATACGCCAGGAGTACGGTCAGAGCCCGCGCACCGAGCGGAGCGCCGGGGAGCGACTGGCCAGGCTTGACGCCGAGCGAATCGAACGACTTGCCGGCGGCACGGAGGATTTCGACCACCGGATAGGGACAGCAGAGTTCTTGCGCGACGGCATCCCATTCTTCCTCCGAACGGGGCGACAGCGAGACCAGTGGCACGAGTTCACACGCAACGACCAACGTGTCGATCTCAAACGCCGTCATCGGCAATAGCCGCGCGAGTGCGTGGGCGTAGCGGGGCAAACGGCGGTCGTGGGTCGAGACCTTCGCGAGCCGGCCGGCATACCCGGCAAGATGAGTGTACCCATCGCGCAGTTGCTCATACGAGAGCGGCGAGCGCAGGATTGATGTGGTCCACGCCGGTTTGGGGACGAATTGGATCTTGGGACAGGCGCGCTTGAGCTTCGCCATCGCATCGGGCGAACCGGCGGCGCTGTCAGCGTCGTAGATGAGATAGTCCCATTCCTTTTGCGGCATACTCTCCCCGTCCCAATTGGCAACGAGGCAACGTTCCACTTCCAGAAGCGATTTCAGCAGTTTCGCTACAAACGGCTGCGACAGCCACAGCAACACCCGCGCCAGCGGCTGAAGCTCGTGTTCATGCTGAGGCTTGGATTCGATGGCGAAGCCGAATTCAATACCGAGACGATCGGATGGCCGTGACTGTTGCGGGGAGCCGCCGCCGGATTCGGCCATGCCTGCGGTACTGTAGAATTTGTCCCAAAGACGGCGAAGCGAAATGTCGGGAGCGACCGCGACGATGACCGTCCTGGCCTTGGCTCGGAACCGGACTTCATCGATGAGCGCCATGTTGCCGGGGTCGGTCACGGCGATCTCGAGGGCCTTGCGTGCGGGATCGAACGCCAGCGGCAGGAACTTCTTCTGGCGCACCCATTGTTCGGGGAAGAGTTTGAGTGCGGCGGTTTCCACGACCGCGGTCAATGGGTCCCAGTGGGGCGTGCCGAACTGCTCGGCGAGCGCCTCGGCAAGTTGCGTTTCGGTGATCACACCGAGATTGACCAGGATCGAGCCGAATCGTCCGCCGGTGCGGCGTTGTGTTTCGAGCGCGCTAATGATCTGGGCTTCGGTGACCCATCCGCGGCGCAGGAGAATGGCATCGAGGCGCCCGCTTTTTTTCATGCGACGGGCTCCGGCACGGCGCCGGTGGCGGCCGCGTTCATCAAATTGGGATTGGGGGAGGCGGATACCGCAGCCTCGCGGGAGATGACTCCCTGTTCGAACAGTTGCGCAAGGTGCTGTTCCATCAACTGCATGCCTTCCTTGCGGCCGGTTTGGAGCGTCGAGGGAATCTGGTGTGTCTTGCCCTCGCGGATCATGAATCCCACGGCCGGTGTGTTGATCAGAATCTCCAGCGCGGCGACACGGCCGCGGCCATCGGCGCGTTTAACGAGTTGCTGGGACATGATGCCGCGCAGCGACTCTGAGAGCAGCGTGCGAATCTGCGATTGCTGCTCATAAGGGAAAGCGTCGATCACGCGGTTGACAGTCTGCGCGGCGCTCTTGGTGTGCAGAGTGCCGAACACACACAGGCCGAGCTCGGCGGCGGTAAGTGCGAGATGGATCGTCTCCAGGTCGCGCATCTCCCCTACCATGATCACATTTGGGTCCTGGCGCAACGCGGCACGCAGGGCGGTGGCGAAATCATGGGAGTGCGCGCCGACCTGTCTCTGCGTGATCAGGCAGCGTTTGTTCTTGTGCACAAACTCCAGCGGGTCTTCCAGCGTGATAATGTGCTTCTTCTGGGTTTCGTTCAGATGAT
>JACRMA010000051.1 GCA_016235085.1 Candidatus Zixiibacteriota bacterium | reverse complement strand
TGGCTCGGCGGGAGCCTCGCCCTCCCAGTGGCCGTCTTCTCTAATCCAACCGTCCTTCAATCGCCAATTCTCACTTCTTCCGCCGGAAAAACCGGACAGTCCAGAACAATATGACGCAGAGTGCCGCCACCCAAAAGACAAGATTGTAGGTGCTGAAAACACGCGAGAGACTCTCCCAGTTCGCACCGAGTGAAAGGGCCGCAGTGGCCAGGAGCCCGTTCCAAAGCACCACCGACAGCGCTCCGAGGGCAATCGCGCGCGTACGGGGATAGAGGCTGATGCCCGCCACGAGGGGAACAGCGGAACGCACACCGGTGAGAAAGCGGCCGAAGACAATGACCCAGCCGCCCCAATGCGCGAACCAGCGTTCGACGCGGGCCAAAGTCGCGTGCGACAAGAAGCCGGAGGGACGGCTGAACAACGCGCGGCCCTTGGCGTTGCCGAGCCAGTAGAGTGAGATAAAGCCGAGACAGCCGCCCGTACAGGTGGCAGTGATCACGCTGACCACCGACAGGTCGCCGGCAGAGATCGAAACCAGACCGACAAAAAAGAACGCATCTCCGGGAAATGGCGGAAACCACATCTCGGTGATGGCCGCCAGCATGAAGATTCCAAACGTCCACCAGATCGACTGCACAGACCAGAAGTGAACCAGGCTGTTGAACAGATCGCTCACCGCGGTGTGCCCTGCCTGATCGGAAGAACTGTTGCCACGACTTGAGCAGCGATGCCTTCTCCCCTGCCGACAAATCCCATGCCTTCCGTGGTCGTGGCTTTGACCGACACGCGGCCCGGATCGAGACCAAGGTCCGCGGCAATCGTTGTACACATGGCGGTGACGTGCGGAGCGAGGCGCGGATGCTCGGCCAGAACGGTGGCATCGGCCTGAGCGGGTGCAAATCCGGCAACGCGCAACAGTTGCACCGTCTCACGCACCAGCTCGCGGGAGTCGCAGCCCTTGAAGCGCGGATCGTCGGGCGGGAAATGATGGCCAATGTCCCTGAGCGCGGCCGCACCCAGGAGAGCATCGCAGAGCGCATGCAAGAGCGCATCGCCATCGGAGTGGCCGATGAGTCCGCCGGAGTCGGCTAAGCGGACACCGCCGAGCATCAGCGGGCCGGGTCCGCCCAAACGGTGGGCATCGTATCCAAATCCAATTCGCATAGCCATGGGAGCGTTCCCCTGCTCGGACAGGTGTTCGGCGAGTGCCCAGTCTGCGGCCGTGGTGATTTTGAAATTCGCGGCGGAGGACGGCACAACTTCGGTTGCGCCACCAACGCGGCGCACCAGTTCGGCGTCATCAGTGGCGTCGATGCCATCGCGTTGCGCGGCCTCGTGGGCACCGTGCAAGAGATCGGCGCGAAACATTTGCGGCGTCTGCACCGCCCAGAGCCCCGCGCGGTCGACCGTTTCGAGCGTCGAACCTTGGACACGTTTCAATGTGTCGCTGACCGCCACCGCAGGCACTGATCCTCCGACGCGCACGGCCGCATCGACAAGATCAGCCCAAATCTCCACCGGCCAGAAAGGACGAGCGGCATCGTGAACGGCGACGAGGTCAATTGAGTCCGGAATCTCCCGCAGGGCATGTCGAACTGAAGCGGTGCGCGTGGCGCCTCCGGCAACGGCATGCAACGGCACCAGGCTGGCGCTCGCGAATTCCAGCGTGGCCGGCAGGTAGGGCGCATCGACCGCGAGAACGATCCGCTCGACGTGGAGGGATTCGGGGCAGAAGGATCGCCAGGCACGTTCGACCAGCGATTGGCCATTGAGGAGGCGCCACGGTTTAGGGATGTCCCCGCCCAATCGGGCACCGCTTCCGGCGGCGGCGATGATCACGGCGATACGGGGAGAGGAGGGTGTGGCCATCGGGCTAGGTCCTGTGGGGCAAAGATAGCGGAAAACCAGGATGAGGTGTGGACAAAGTGGACCTAGTGGACGGGGTCAGAGGATCAACATGGCGTCGCCGTAGCTGTAGAAGCGGTAGCCTTCCTTGATGGCTTCGTGGTAGGCGGACATCACATTGTCCAATCCTGCGAATGCTGCCACCAGCGCCAGCAGAGATGAACGCGGCAGGTGAAAGTTGGTGACCAGCCCGTCGATGGCGTGGAACTCGTGTCCGGGTTGAATGAGCAGGGTCGTCTTGCCGTCAAACATGGGCATTGGACTTTTCGCTCGTGAAGGGTCAGCGGAAAACGCCCTCGGGTTGATTTGGGCAATCGATTCCAGTGCTCTGGTGACTGTTGTGCCGACGGCGATTACGCGTTTGCCGTGTGAGTGCGTGGTCGTGATTTGCCGGTGAGTCCGAGGTGGCAACCGGTACCACTCGGAATCGAGCTGGTGGTCTTCGACATCCTCGGTGCGAATGGGACGGAATGTTCCGGCGCCGACATGCAGAGTCATCGTCGCCAGCGGAATCCCGGAATCACGAAGTTGCCTGATCAGGACCGGATCGAAATGCAACCCAGCGGTCGGGGCGGCCACTGCGCCGGGATGGCGGGCGAAGACGGTCTGGTAATCGCGACGGTCGGCAGCGGTGGTGTCTCGTTCGATGTACGGCGGTAACGGGATCTTTCCAAAGCGATCGAGCCACTCGTTGAACCGTCCGGTCCCGATAAACGCCACGATGCGGGTGCCACCTGCGGCAGAACTTTCGATGTGGGCCGTGAATTGCGATTGGTGACCAAATGTAACGGCGGCGCCCGGCCTCAACCGCCGGCCGGGACGCACCATGGCGCGCCAACGCCGGGGACCGAGCTTCTCCAGAAGGAAGATCTCCGCCTCTTCCCCGCCGGGCGAGCGTTCGCCCAAGAGCCGGGCTGGAATGACCGCGGAGTCGTTGGCAACGAGCAGATCTCCGCGATTCAACAAATGCGGCAATTCGTCGAAGAGGTGATGCGTCACTGCACCTGTCTTACGGTCCAGCCGCAGAAGGCGGCATCGGCGACGGACACGGGTTGGGTGCGCGGCAATGCGGCCGGACGGAAGCTGCTAATCGAGAAGTGCGGTTTTCACGGGAGGGAAAAGGTCAAGGTTGATGTATCCCACCAGAGGAAAGGAGGAAGCTGACGAATGTACGAGAGATCCATCTCCGACGTGAATTCGAGAGGCCGGACAAGAGTGTCCGGCCTACCGATATCGCTATCAATCTGCTGACCGGACTGTCGTATCCGCCTATTTCAACACGCCCCTGCGTGTGGAGCACCACACCATCTCTCTGAATCTCTTGTCCATCGTCCAGAATCCTTCTTACAGGAGCCGTCCGGAATCGGCACGGTCGCCCACGATGCCGAGGTGTTTGAAGGCTTTGGGAGTGGCGGTGCGACCGCGCGGCGTGCGGTCGAGGAATCCCTCCTGGATCAGGAAGGGTTCGTAGATCTCCTCGATCGTCTCGGCTTCCTCGGCAACGGCGACGGCCAGCGTGTTGAGACCGACTGGTCCGCCGCGGAATTTGCTCACGATGGTGTCGAGAATCTTGATGTCCATGTCGTCCAAGCCGGCGTCATCGACATTCAGCGCCTTCAACGATTTTGAAGCCACGGCCAGATCGACAATGGCAACGCCCTGCACCTGGGCAAAATCGCGCACACGGCGCAGCAGGCGATTGGCGATGCGTGGTGTGCCCCGCGCCCGGCGGGCGATCTCGTGGGCGCCATCTTCGGTGATGTTGATTTCAAAGATTCCTGCCGAACGGTGCACGATCTTTGCGAGGTCCTCGGCCGTGTAATAATCGAGGCGTCCCACGACACCAAAGCGGGCCCGTAATGGTGAAGTGAGCAGCCCGGCGCGCGTCGTCGCACCCACAAGAGTGAACTTCTTCAGCGGCAATTTGACCGAGCGGGCCGCGGGGCCCTTGTCGATCATGATGTCGAGGGTAAAATCCTCCATCGCCGGGTAGAGATATTCCTCGACGACCGGACTGAGACGATGGATTTCGTCGACGAACAGGACGGAGCGTTCGTCGCAATTGGTTAGAAGTCCAGCGAGATCGGCGGCTCGTTCCAGAACCGGGCCGGAGGTCGCCTTGATCGGCGTGTCGAGTTCATGGGCCAGGATATGCGCCAGGGTGGTCTTGCCGAGACCGGGCGGGCCGTACAGGAGCACATGGTCGAGCGCCTCGGAGCGCTGACGTGCCGCGGTTACGAAGATCTTGAGGTTGTCGATTAAGGCGCGCTGGCCAACGAAATCCTCGAATCGTTTGGGACGAACGGACGCGTCAATGGCGACATCGTCCGCCTGCGGCGAGGGCGCGGTCAGGCGGGCCTTAACTCCGCGCTGCCGGGAATAGTCAAATGAGGACTTCTCGTTTGCCATAAACTGTCACTTCATGAATCAGTCGCAACTCGTTGTGTAATGGCCAAATAAAGCATCACTATACGGTCGATGCCAGAACCTGGCGCAACACATCTTCGGTGGTCGAGGCACCCGGACCTTTCTGCTTAACCGCGCGGGCGACCGCTTCCTGG
The DNA here is from genome assembly GCA_016235085.1 of Candidatus Zixiibacteriota bacterium. Classification (GTDB taxonomy): domain Bacteria; phylum Zixibacteria; class MSB-5A5; order WJJR01; family WJJR01; genus JACRMA01. The sequence goes on along the minus strand of JACRMA010000051.1, from coordinate 9,853 downwards.
GCCTCGCCTCTGGTGTACCCTAACGCCACGAGTGCGGCCACGGACTCATCGAGGAATCCACCAGCGCCGCCCTTGGCTGGCAGCCAGCCGTCGTCGGAAACACCACGTTCGATCTTGTCTTTCAATTCCACCACGATTCGCTCGGCGGTCTTCTTCCCCACTCCGGAAATGGATGCCAACATCCCCGAGTCCTGAAACGCGATGGCGCGCCGGATCTGTGAAACGGAAAGCCCGGAGAGAATCGCTAAGGCGAGCTTGGGACCGACCCGTGTGACGGCGAGGAGCAAATCGAACAGGGCGCGCTCCTCACGCGTGGCAAATCCGAAAAGGAGATGCGCATCCTCGCGGACAATGAGTCGCGTCAGCACGCGGCAGGATTCGCCCTCGGCGGGGAGATGGTCGAAAGTCGAGAGCGGAATGGCGACATCGTAGCCGACGCCGCTGCAGGAGACGACGATGCGTGATGGCTGGCGTTCCACAAGTGTGCCTTCGACAAAGGTAATCATGCCTGTTCTCCCATGAGGGCCACCGGAGAATTGCAGCGCGACAGGTGGCAGAGCGCAATCGCGGCGGCGTCAGCGCTGTCGGCGGGATGCAGCGCTTCTTTCAAGTCCAGAAGCCGAATGACCATGTATCCCACCTGGTCTTTCGAGGCATGCCCATTGCCGGTGACGGCCTTCTTGACTTGCAAAGCCGTGTAGGAATATACCGGCAAACCCTGGAGCGCGGCGCCAACCATGGCGGCGCCACGGGCCTGACCGAGGGCGAATGCTGCCCGCGCATCCTTGGCGAGGAAAATGTCTTCGATGGCGAATTCTTCGGGGTGGTGGATCGCAACGAGATCACGGACGGCATTGCAAATCGTCAGGAGACGCTCGGCCATGTCGGTTGTGCGTTTGGTGCGAATGGCCCCGGAGGCGAGCAGGGAACGTGCCTCTCCCTCGCCGTCGACAATGGCCCACCCGGAGGTGCCCAGACCGGGGTCGATGCCCATCACGCGCATGGGGGCGCACCTGCGGTGAGAGTGGACGCAATGGACGGAGTGAACGGAGTAGACATGAGCTAGCCTCGTGGTTCCCGCGTCAGCAGGAGTCCAACGGTATATATGTCGTGGGGAGCGGTTCGCAAATCACAAAAAACCCCCGTGGAGCGGGGGTTTGAAGCAATGCGCGCGGGGCTGCCTGGGTCATTCCGAACTAAGCCGTTCGAGGATCGAATCGTCAATGTCGAAATTGGCATAGACCTTTTGGACGTCATCGTGCTCTTCGAGCGCTTCCATCAACTTCAGCATCTGTTCGGCGGAACGGTCTTCGAGTTTGATCATGGTTTGCGGCACCATGGCGACTTCCGCGTTGGCAACCGGGATCTTCTTGCCCTCGAGGGCGCCTTTGACGGTGTCGAGCTCGTTGGGGGCGGTGGTCACGGAAAACGTCGAGCCGAAATTGACGACATCGGAGGCCCCGGCTTCCAGGGCAGCTTCGATAACGACATCCTCGTTGGCGGCTGAGGCATCGACTTCGATCTGGCCAAGCTTGTGGAACATCCAGGCGACGCAACCCGCCTCGCCGAGATTGCCGCCATTCTTGCTCAGAATGTGGCGGATTTCGGACACGGTGCGATTTTTGTTGTCAGTCAGCGTCTGAATTAGTTGGCGGCCTTGGCGGCCAGAATCGCGGTGCGCAGGCGGGGGTTGGCATCCGGATCACCGCCGCTGGTGCGTGCGGCTGCCGTGATTTCCCGAATCAACTTGGTGAACATCCGCCCGCGGGCGGCGTCCGTCTTGCCCTTCGCGCGCTTAATGGTTGACCATTTAGAGTGACCAGACATTTGATTTCCCTCACCCGCCGTCGTGGCTTTTCGATTGCGAAATTCAGTGAATTCCGGGTTACCCCAGACCCGCAATATACAGCAGGCCCAATGTTCGCGCAATGGGGGGAGCCGTTTGGGGAATCATTTGACAATCGCCTGGTAGCATGGGCTTCCAGCCCATGCACGTGGCCGAGGGCGGCCGCGCCACACTTGCCGCGCCACACCTCTAGTGCCAAAAGGATCGTGCTGTGCGTCAGGGCCATGGGCAGGATGCCCATAGTACCAATGATTCCGGGGTGGGTGCCTGGCACCCACCCCGGAGGCTTTGTTATGGGCCGGTCTTGAAACTCCAGACGGGTCCAAGTTTCGCCGGACCACACTGTCTGTTAACCACAACGCGCCAGTAGATGGTCGTATTGGCAGGTTGGGATGGTAACGTGCCAGTCGGAGCTGTCAGGTCCTCCAAGACCCTTCCGGTTGGGTTACTCGTGAGGCCGACGTAGACATCATACGTGACTGCGCTACCGCACGGTTCCGTCACCGGATCCCAACTGACCGTCGCCGTTCTTGACTGGCCGCTGTCGGCATCTGCCGGCGTGGGATTGGCAGGATCGGCTATCGATGTGGTACAGATGGTCGTGAAGTTCCATTTGGGCGAGTAGGTCGTCCGCCCGCACGATGCTCTGGCGCGCACCTGCCAGTAGTGAATCTGGTCGGGTTCCAGGTTGGAGAGTTGATAGTAATTCGTGTCCAAGTCGAGCCCGTTGGCGGCAACCGAAGTGTCGGTATCCCAAAGCACATCGTACAACACCGGACCTCCGCAGGTATCGATGACTGAAGCTCCAGACTGCGCTGCTCGTCTGGCAGCCGCCGGTACTCTTGGCCACGATTTTCCAGTAATACTTCGTGTTGTTGACCAATCCCGATTTCGTATACGACGTCGTGATTCGATTGGAGTCGACCTTTGGCGGTGGATTGGTGGTGCCGAAGTGGACATCATAATGAACCGAATCGCCACAGGGATCGGTGACGGCATCCCATCGCAAGGTGTCGAGCAGCGGATTGCACAGCGAATCGTTGCCCGGGATCGGATTAACGGGGGCCGGGAGCGTCGTCGGACATCCGGTGTTGAAGCTCCATACCGCGCCACAAGTCTTGCGGCCACCGGTCCCATTCGCGCAAACCTTCCAGTAATACGTCCGGTTCGCTTCGAGTGAATCGGAGGTGATTGTGTTGACGTTGAGGTTGGAGTCGATTTTCGCCACCGGAGGATTGAGTGTGTCGAGATAGACGTCATAAGTCACGGGACTCAGACAGGAATCAATCACGGTGCCCCAGGTGAAGGTCGGCTTGCGTGACTGGCACAATGCACCATCCGCAGGACTCGGTGTACCGGGCGCCGGCAGTGCGGCGCAGGCGGTATTGAAGACCCACACGTCGGAGCAACTCATGCATGCGCCCGAACCTTTCGCGCACACTTTCCAGTAATACTTCGTCGTGGTGGTCATGGACACTGGATAACTGCTGGCGGATTGGTTCGCCGAGACGAGCACCGGCGGATCGGCATCGCCGAAATAGACATCGTACGTCACGGGTTTGCCGCAGGAGTCAACCACGGGATCCCAACGCAGAGTGTCGATCGCCGGCCGGTCATCGGCGCTGTCGGCGGGCGCCGGGTCGCTGGGAACTGCGAGCGACTTGGGACACTTTGTGGTGAACCTCCAAACGCCACTGCACGTCTGGCGGCTGCGCGATCCCTTGGCGCAGATTTTCCAATAGTAGACCGTCGTGTCGTTCAGTCCGGACGGGTGGTACTTGCTGACTGTCAGGCCAGAGTCGATTTTGGCCGGAGGATTCGTCTTGCCAAAATAGACGTCGTAGGTCACGGCGTCGCCGCAGGGGTCAACGACGGCGTTCCAGCGAATCGTGTCCGGCTTCGCCTGGCAGCCGGAGCTGTCGGCAGGGATCGGAGTTGCCGGCGCGGGCAGCAGGTCGGGGCAGGTCGTTGTGAAATCCCAGATCGGACTCGATGTCGTTCGTCCATCGGTGCCGTGGGCGACTACTTTCCAGTAATACGACTTGTTCGTGTGCAGCCCGATCACCGAGTAGAAATTCGAGACCATTCCTGCCGCGACCATTCCCGGAGGCGTGAGCGTGTCAAAGTACACATCGTAGGTGATCTGGGCTCCGCAGGAATCAAGCGAACTCACCCACTGCAGATTCAGGTTCACCGGTTGACTGGTTGCGCCATCGGCTGGATTCGGCGCGCTGGGCGCGGTCAATGGCGGACAACCGGTGGTGAAATTCCAAACTGTGGCGCCGCACGTCTTGCAGCCGCCGGTACCTCGGGCGCAGATCTTCCAGTAATACTTCTTGTAGGGGACAAGCCCACTCAAGGGGTATCGGGTCGTATTCCAGGTGGCTTCGACCAGTTTCGGCGAGGCCACCGTGTCAAAATAGACTTCATACGTGACGGCATTGCCGCAGGAATCGGGGATGGCCGACCAACTCAACGTATCGGTCGTGGGACGCCCAGTGGCGTTGTTCAGCGGGGCGACGACCGTCGGCGCGGGCAGTGGCCGTGGGCAACCGGTGGTCAGGCTCCAAACGGGACTGCAGGTCTGGCGGTCATCGGTGCCATTGGCGCAAACCTTCCAATTGTACTTGGTGTTCGCGGACAGGCCGGTGGGGATGTAGCGATTGACCGTCAGGCCGGTCGTTCTCAGGATCAGTGGATCGCCAAAGTACACGTCGTAGGTGACCGGTCCGCAGGGATCGGTGACCGCGGTCCACGTCAGCGTATCGACGAGCACATTGCAGGTGGCGCCATCAATCGGGTTTGGACCGGTCGGCTCGGCCAGTTCAGGACACACGGTGGTGAAGTTCCAAACCGGCCCGATGGTCTGGCGGCTCTTGGTGCCTTTCGCGATAACTTTCCAATAGTATTTCGAACTGGCCGACAATCCCGATACGGAATACCAGTTGTTCCGCAAATTCGCGGTGACCAGCGGCGGATTGGTGGGGAGGCCAAAATACACGTCGTACTTCACCGTGTCGCCGCAGGGATCGACCACCGCTCCCCAGTGCAATGTCAGACTTGACGGCTGGCCAGTCGCGCCGGTCTCCGGATCCGGCCCGGCGGGAGTGGGCAGCGCACCCACACAGCCAACCCGGAAGCTCCACACCGGGCTTTCGGCATGGCGGTCACAGACGCCGTTGACGCGAACTTTCCAGTACTTCAGGCCATCGCTCAAACCGGAGAGCAAGTATGTATTCGACGCAACACCGGATGCGACGAGCCGCGGCGGACTGACGGTATCGACGTAGACGTCGTAGGTGATTTCGCCGCCACAGGGATCGGTGATCGCATTCCACCCGATCGTGAGCGTCGATGGCTGGCTGGTGGCGCCGTCGGTCGGGACGGGAATACTCGCAGAACTGAGTGTCGACGTGCACAGTGTTGTGAAGCTCCACTCGGACGACGGGCAGCTCTGGCGTTCACTGGAGGATTTGGCGCAGACTTTCCAGTAGTACTTTGTGTTCACGGCCAAGCCCGTGACGGGATACGCCGTGGTGCTCAGGTCTGAAGCGACAAGTGGAATCGGATTCGTTGTTCCGAAGTACACATCGTATTTCACCGGGTCACCGCACGGATCGGTGACGGCAGACCAGGTCAGCGTATCGGTGAGGGCATTGCAAAGCGCGGCGTCGGCGGGCACCGGCGCTGCCGGCGACGGCAGCGGGGTGGTGCAACTGGTCGTGAATTCCCAGGTGGGACCGAAGACTGAATCACGGCAGGGCGCTTTGACGCAAACCCTCCACTTGTAGTTTCTGCCCGGCAGCAGGCTGCTGACCAGATAGGAATTTTGAGTGAGACCCGGTGCAACACGCGGCAGCGGCTCGGTTGTGCCAAAGTAGACATCATACGAGACGCTCCCGCCGCAAGGATCGGTGAGCTGGCCCCAGATCAAGGTGAGCGACGCCGGTTGTCCGGTGGCACCGGTGGCGGGGGTCGGTCCGGCCGGAGTGGCCATCGCCGTCTTGCAGGCCGGAGTGAACTTCCAAACAGTGCCAACGGTACGGCGTCCGCAACTGCCTCTGGTGTCGACGCGCCAGTAATAGGGAATGTCGCGGGTAAGCCCGGATCGAATGTAGGACGCACTCGTCAAATTGGAATCGAGTTTCGGAGGCGGATTGACGGTTCCGAAGTAGAGATCGTAAGTCACCGCGCCACCGCAGGGATCGGATACCGTGTTCCATGTCAGTGTATCGGTGGTGCCCATACACGTTGCGTTGTTCAGCGGGTGGGGATTCGCCGCTGCGCCAAGCGCGCTGACGCAACCAGTGGTGAAGTCCCACAGAGGGCTGGAAGTCTGGCGGTCACGGGAGCCGTTGACGACAACTTTCCAGTAGTACTTGGTGTTGGCAGTCATCCCGCCCACGGGATACCAGGTGTTGGCAATGCCAGTGTCCGCGAGCGGCGGTGGATTGGCGGTGCCGAAGTAGACATCATATGTGACCGTTCCACCACACGAGGGATCGATCACCGCAGACCAAACCAGTGTATCGGAGCCGCCGACACATTGATCGGTCGCCGCTGGCGCGATTCGTGTTGAGGCGGGGAGCGGGCTGGAGTTGGTGCACGTGTATTTGCCGAGGGAGAACGAAAGCAGGCCGCCGGTCGCGAGCGTCCTGGTCTCCGCTGCCGGGGTGCTGAAGCCACTGACTTGCCCGTAGGTGATCGTGTAGCTGCCCGCCGGAGCATCGGAGACAGACCACGAAGTTCCGCCGCCCTGATAGGAGGCACCACCGCCCGATTTGGCAATCGAGAAGGTGGCCTGAAAGTGATTCGTGGTTACACAGATCTTGCCGCCGTTCCCTTCGATGCTGTCCACAACAGCGTAGGCTTCGTGGCAGACATCGGGCAGAAACGAATACGCGATCCATCCGTAACCGTGGTCAGACCAGCCCGTGCCCCAGGAGTTGATGATCTTGAAAGCGTGGCGCCCTTCGTTGTATCCGACAATGCACGCCGCCTGGTCTCCTACCAGCGCGCCGGCGGCGTGGGAATAGGCGCTGTCGGCAGGCAGGTAGAAGAAATTCTCGTAGACATGGAATCCAATCAAGACCGGAAATCCACCGGCGAGATGGCGCTTGACGGCGTCCGCGTTGGTGAAGTCCACGCGGCTCCAGTTCATAATTCTGTACTTGAGCGCTTCTGTGTTGGCACCGGCTGACGGTTGCAGGAGACATTCGGCGGGATCGTAGGGCATGGTGGCCAGGCTGGCACACCCTTTCTCCCGCAATAGATTCAAGGCGCTTTCGATGGTGGAGTTTTCATCACATGGACCGGATGTGACGGACGCGATCGTTCCCGGTGCCGTGTGGATTTGATTATAAATGTAGGCCGGGCTCATTTTGTTGGCGACGGTCGAGAAGGTCCAGTTCTTGTGCTCGATTTTCTCCTGATAACTCTTGAGCGCATAGCCAACCGCCCAACCCACACCGGAGGCCTGCATGCCCTGGTCCCCCACGGGTGGCATGGAGGCGGACAGATCGACTGACGCGGGCAGTGAGCCGATGCCCGGCGTGGGCATGACCGGGAACGGGAAGTACTGGTTGTCGGGCAGGGGCATGAACCCCAACCCGCGGGGATAGAGGCGCGCATTGTGGGCGCTCACGATGATCGGGGCCGTGGTGCTGTCGTTACTGGCAACATCAATGGCCTTCACCTGAATCGTGTGCGTGGACCCATCCGGCAGGAAGGTGCAATCCCAGGCGTACGTGTACGGCGACGTATTATCTGTATACCGCAGGACGCTGTCGATATAGAATTCGACGCGCGCGACACCATCGGCATCGGTGACGTCGACCTCGATGGTGACGGTATCCTCTACCGGCGAGCCATCGCCGGGAGCGATGATGGTCACCTCGGGAACGTCAGTCTTATTCTGCTTTTTGGAACACGTTGACGCCAGAAGCAAGAAGAGCGGCGCCAAAATCCAAATTCGCCAGCCGGCAAACACTCGTGCAAACCGCATTGTCGTCCTCCCCGGTCGACTCGACACTCCGTGAGTAGTCCGCTGACCCGCCGGATGAAATGGCCCGGCCGGGCCGATCCCCTGTGAGGAGTTGATTTCGGGTGAGGGCGCCGGTCAGCGAAGACGCTGCGTGCCGTGGAAGATTCATTCCCACCGGAGGTCCCGGTGAATAGAATCGCCCGCCAACACTGCTGATGGACACCAACACAAGAGCACCTCCTCTAATGTGTGCCACGAACAACTGCCGCTGCGAGGGAGAGGATACGTTTGAGGAGGCGTTGAGTCAATTGCAAAATCGACAAGCCATCAATTGCCATCAATTGCGGCCAATCACAGAAACACCAGGAATGGCGTGATTCAGCCAGCCCGCCTCGCCCGGAGGGGTTTCCGCGTCTCACGTTAGGCGGACAATCAATGATTCCGGCCGGGCTGGCCGGACTATTCCGGCATGATACTAAAGATAATCCCAGCGGTGATATTCAGATAACGCGTGCTCTGATTCTTGGTGAACACGTTGTGGAAAATCGCGTCCAAGCTGAGCCGTGTCACCGGTCCGAGGCGGACGAGCATTCCCGGCCCGGCGTTGATGCCAATGTCGGTCCTGCTCTGATTGCGCGGCACGTCCTGAGACATGCCGTTGGTCCCGTGGACCCGGTAGCTGGTGGAGAACTTGTTGACATAGGCACCGGCCCCGAACTGGCCAAAGAAGTTGATGGCCGCTTCGGGCATCAGATAGTAGCGGACATGACCGGTGAACGCCAGCGTCTTCCAGGAGAATTGGGGATCGACATTGTAACCCTGCTGCTGCAGACTTTGGCGCAACTCGGCGGAGCGCATAGGCTGGGAATTGTAGTCCAACCCGCCGCCGATGGACACGGAAGGGCTCACCATCTTATCCACGCTCGCGCCGAGTGCCCAGCCGGTTCGGACATCATCCTTCAGATAGGACCAGGTGCGTCCCGTGATGGGATAATCACCGATCGGCAGGCCCAGACTGCCGCGGATCCCGATCATGAGTTCGCGTTTGACGACCTCAGCGGCCGCTGGGGAGCCCCCCAGCAAGGCGATGGACACAGCGAGGAGCACAATCAGTTTGCAGCGCATCGGACGATCCCTCCTTGAACCCAAAACCGAGATAATACACTTGAGATGGCGAGGCAATTCCCATTTTGGGCTGGGAGGAATGGAAGATCGGGGGGAATCGGGAAAAAAAACCGCCCGGGCTTCGAGGCCCGGGCGGCGGTAAAACGGATTTCAGTACGACTTACTTGTTACCCCAGATCCACCAGCGCAGTGTCAGGCTCGCCGCGGAATTGATGCTGGCGTAGCTCTTTCCGGTCGCACTGCCCTTCTCGCCGACGATCGTCACATCCGGACCCCACTGGCCAACGATGGACAGATTGTCGCCCAACTTGGCCGTCCCGCCCAGGAACACACCGAGCGAGAAATTGGTGTACGAGTCGCCTTCCTTGGGCGAAACAATGGACACACCGGCGCGCGCGCCAAACAGCGGCTTCGTGTCGGCATCGCCCATTTGCTTTTCAAAACTGGCACCGAGGCCGATTTGCGTACCCGGGTTCGGTCCATCATCGCCTTGCCAGTTAATCATCGCCATCGGTTGGAAAACCATTCCCTCGCCGAACATGATGGGCAACGCCATCACGCTCGGAATTCCGCCGCCTTCCCACATCACGGCCACGCCCATCTGGGCGGTGGACACTGCCGCGGTGGCCAAGACGGCCAAGGCTGTGGTGGCAATGATCAATCCGATCCGTTTCATGAACCCTCCTTTTTGGTGACGTTGGTTTCTCGTTTTCGCCACGGAAACTCTCACCGTGGTTGGCGGGAGTTAAGAGTGGAGGGGGAAAGCTGTCAAGACATGTTTTTGCAAGGCAAGGCTATGTGTGGAAGAAATCGACACGTAGTCCCGAGACCGACACGCAACAAATTGCGCTGCAATTGATTAGCCAAGCCACTCCATTTCTATCCGCCTCGAGCCCGAT
>JACRMA010000134.1 GCA_016235085.1 Candidatus Zixiibacteriota bacterium | reverse complement strand
CGTGGAGATCATGCTCGCCGAAATCCCCGATGCGATTCTGATTCCCGCCAGTGCCATCATTCCGGAACTCGCGGGACAAAAGGTCTATGTTTGCCGCGGCGGCCAGGCAAAATCGGTTCCAGTTCAAATCGGGCTCCGGACCGAGAAGGACGTGCAGATCACCTCCGGGCTGAGTGTCAATGACTCATTGATTGTAACGGGACTACTGCAATTGACCGAAGGCAGAAAGGTTCAGGCCAAGCCATTCGTGGGGGGATCATAATGGCTGAGGGAGGGCGAGGCTCCCGCCGAGCCTTTTTCGTAATCGCAAGAGCCTCGACCCGGGAACGAGGCTCGGCAGTCCGCCGCGGCGGATCGCCCTCCCTCAACACGTCTAGACTCCGGGGACCAAGCGGGACTGCAAGACTAGAATCATGAACATCTCCTCGATCAGCATTAATCGTCCGGTCCTGGCAATCGTCCTGTCTATCTTCATTGTGCTTTTCGGGCTGATCGGTTTCGCCTTTCTCGGCGTGCGCGAGTACCCAAGCGTCGATCCGCCGATTATCACCGTCAGCACCAGCTATACCGGCGCCAACGCCGATGTCATCGAATCCCAGATCACCGAACCCCTCGAAGAATCGATTAATGGTATCGCGGGAGTCCGTTCCCTGCGCTCATCGAGCAGCGATGGCCGCAGCTCGATCACGGTCGAATTCGAACTCGGCGTCGACATGGAAACCGCCGCCAACGACGTCCGGGACAAGGTCTCGCGCGCGGTTCACGATCTGCCCCCCGACGTCGATGCTCCGACGGTGTCCAAATCCGATGCCGACGCCAGCCCCATCATCTCGCTCGCGGTACGCAGCAACAAACGCTCGCTGCTCGATCTGACCGCGCTCGCCAACGATATCTTCAAGGAACGCCTGCAGACGATACCCGGTGTGAGTGAAATCGCCGTTTGGGGTGAGAAGAAGTACGCCATGAAGCTTTTGATCGATCCGGCGCGGCTGGCGGCGCATGGATTGACGCCGCTGGATGTCCGCAACGCGCTCAATCGCGAAAATGTCGAACTCCCCTCGGGACGAATCGAAGGATACACCACCGAACTGTCGATACGAACCTTCGGACGGCTATCCACGCCGGAGGATTTCAACCAACTCATCATCAAGGAATCGGGCGGGCAGGTCGTGAAGATGCGCGACGTCGGCGATGTCGTACTCGCGCCTGAGACTGCACGCTCGATTCTGCGCGGCGACGGCGGTATGCCGATGGTCGGCGTGGTGATCATCCCCCAGTCCGGCTCCAATCACATCGCGATCGCCGACGAGTTCTTCAAACGGGTGGAGCAGATCAAGAAGGATCTGCCTGAGGACATCTCGCTGCGGATCGCGATGGACACGACGGCCAATATCCGCAAGGCCATCACCGAAGTGATGGAAACATTGGCCATCGCCTTCTTCCTGGTCCTGCTGGTGATCTTCGTCTTCCTGCGGCACTGGCGCACGACGATCATCCCGATGCTGGCGATTCCGATCTCACTGATCGGCGCGTTCTTCATCATGTATCTCGCCAATTTCTCCATTAACATACTGACGTTGCTGGGGATTGTCCTGTCCACGGGGATTGTGGTCGACGACGCCATTGTCGTCTTGGAAAATATCTACAGCAAGATCGAGCGCGGCGTGCCGCCGCTCAAGGCCGGGCACGCTGGATCGAAGGAGATCTATTTTGCGATCATCTCCACGACCATCACTCTGGCCGCGGTGTTTCTCCCGATCATCTTTCTGCAGGGCCTGACCGGCCGCCTGTTCCGCGAATTCGGCGTCGTGGTCGCGGGTGCGGTTTTGATTTCCGCATTCGTGTCGCTCACCCTGACCGCGATGATGAGCGCGCGCTTTCTGCACAAATCTGAGCACAACAGCCGGCTGTTCGAGGCCAGCGAACGCTCGTTTACCCGCTTGATCGGCGGGTACGAACGCAGCCTGCGTGCGTTCGTCCAGCGCCGCTGGCTGGCGCCCGTGATCATGGTGGTCTCGCTGGGGATCATCCTGGGGCTGGGAGTACTCATTCCGTCCGAGCTCGCGCCGATGGAGGACAAGAGCCGCGTGGTCATGAGTTCGACCGCGCCGGAGGGAACTTCCTACGAAGCGATGAACAAGTATATGGACCAGATGATCGCCATCGCCGACACGCTGCCCGAAAAAGACGCTCTCATGTCGATGACGGCCGGCGGCGGCGGCGGCGGGTCGGTGAACTCCGGATTCGTCCGGATTACATTGGTCCCGCCCGCAGGGCGAAATCGCACTCAGCAGGAAATTGCCGACGCCATGACCGGTGCGTTGAGGAATTACACGTTCGCGCGTACCTACGTGACGCAGGAGCAGACGATCGGCGGCGGTGGACGGGGACGGGGACTGCCGGTCCAGTACGTGATCCAGGCGCCGACATTCGAGAAGCTGAAATCCGTCATCCCGGCCTTCATGGAGAAGGCGCAGGCCGATCCCGTGTTTCAGGTCGTTGATCTCGATCTGAAATTCAACAAACCTGAACTGGCAATCTCCATCGACCGTGACCGCGCCCGCGCTCTGGGTGTCACGGTGCGGGACATCGCCGAAACCTTGCAATTGTTCTTCAGCGGTTCGCGCTACGGGTACTTTGTTCTCAACGGCAAGCAGTACCAGGTGATTGCTCAGGCCAATCGCGCCAATCGCGACGAGCCGGTCGATCTCGGGTCGGTGTATGTCCGCAACAGCCGCAACGAATTGATCCAGCTCGACAATGTCGTGACCATGTCTTACCGCAGCAGCCCGCCGCAACTGTATCGCTACAATCGGTACGTGGCGGCGACGATTTCGGCCTCTCCGGCCAAAGGGTACACACTGGGGCATGCCATCGATGAGATGGACAAGATCGCCAGGAGCGTACTGGATGACTCATTCTCGACCGCCCTCGCAGGGACGTCGAAGGAATACACAGAGAGTTCCAACACCCTGCTCTTTGCGTTTCTGCTCGCACTCACACTGGTGTATCTCATCTTGTCCGCCCAATTCGAGAGCTTCCGCGATCCGTTGACGATCATGTTCACCGTCCCTCTGGCGCTGGCCGGGGCGATCATCTCGCTTTGGATGTTCGGGCAGACGTTCAACATCTTCAGCCAGATTGGCATCATTGCGCTCGTCGGTATCGTAACCAAGAACGGTATCCTGATTGTGGAATTCGCCAACCAGCGCCGCGAGCAGGGGCTGGCGATCAAGGACGCGGTGATCGATGCCGCGCTCCAGCGTTTCCGTCCGATCCTGATGACCAGCCTCGCCACTGTCTTTGGTGCGCTGCCGATCGCGCTCGCCCTCGGCGCCTCGGCCAAGAGCCGCATGCCGATGGGCATCGTCATCATTGGCGGCCTGATCTTCTCCCTGGGATTGACCCTTTACGTGATTCCGGCCCTCTACACCTATTTATCCTCGAAGAAGGCACGGGAGCAGCACGACTTGGTTCCTGCTCCGGAGACTCTTGAGATCACAGTGCCGGAAATAGAACAACCCCGCGTCTGAGTCAGAGCGGGGTTGTTTCAAGCGAATTCAGTTCAACTTGAAAATCACAAAGGCGGCGTGCACACCGAGCCGCTGGCCGTTTTTGTAAATGCTCCCGACTGGACGGAGACACTGGCATTGCCACCGCCGGTGAAGTTAATCGTCATGTCCCATGACCCTTCGGCGCTGCGATTCTCGCCATTCTGTCTCGTTTCCAGATCCATCGTCATCCCTGCGGTCACCGTGCCGGAGGTCGGGCAGGGCTCGTCGCTATTGTCCATTTCGACCGCATGAGCCGCCGTCGTCATCCCGGTGGATCCCTCTGCCGACACATTGGTCATGTGACCGGGAATCGAGTCGGGAACTGTCGCGCTCATGTCAACAGCGACCTCGAACGTGCTGTTCCCATTGACCGTAACTTGCGGGAGATTGATACCGGTCACCGTATTCAAACCACCGCCGTTGAGTTGCAATTCCCGAATGTTCACGTTCGTCACCGTCACACCCAGCGAGTCAATCACTAACGAGAGAGCAACGTCGACCGATGTTTTCGAACCATGACGCGAGCGATCCGTGGCTTCGCTGGGTTGTTCGCTGGGAACTCCGGACTGGGAGTTGTCGAATCGTACCGAGTCGCGCATGTTGACATTGAAGGTTGCGGCGATATCAACGGTCTCGCCCTCACTCGTTATCGAAGTATCAATAGCCCCTGTCAATTCAAGTGATGCCTTCCAGTAACCGCTGGCCGGGTCGTATGCGTACTCACCCTCCTGCACCGCCGCAGAACGCAGGATCAGGGGAAGCACGCGATTGAGATCCATACGTTGGTCCACGCTGCGCTTGCCGAGGGGAGCCGGAATGACTCCATCCAATTTGGGCGAGGTTAATCCAAAGTTGACAAGGCTCAGGATATCCAGCAACGACAACGCGTCCCAAGGCTGGACGCCATCCCAGAATTTCATCCCGGCGCTGCTGGTTAACAACGGTATGGAATTAATTCCAAGGGAGTCGATACCGCCTGTGTACTGTTCAAACGTCGCAAACTGCTCCTCCGGCGTCAGCACCCGCGCATTCGTGCCGGAGTCCTTCTTGCTGCAGCCGGCGGCAACCAGCGCTGCGGCGACCAGCACCAGCGCTGCGGCGAACCACCATCTTGTCTTCATCTTCTCCTCCATTATGAAATCCGTGATTTCCTGTTTTCAGCCTTGCACAACAATATCAGCGACGGACCGCCCGCCCACAATGAAAAAAGGCGGAATCGCGCGCCATCGTGCCAGTCCCGGAACTGCTGGTGCCGCAAGTGTTTTCACGGTTGTGATCGGATCAGTGATGGCATCAGTACCCAAATCGGGGGTTCACCACATTATTGTAAATCGAACCAAATGAGTACGTGATTCCAATCGAACCCCAGTACTGGTAGTCTGTGGCCAGTTGCCTTTGGCGCAGGAGGATATCCTCCGCCGACGCATCGCCCTTGGGCAGATACAGCAGATTACGGACACGCGCGACATTTCCTTGAATGCTCAATGACAGACCCTTGATCAATTTCAAGGACAGGTTGCTGGAGAACGTCAGCGAGTTCTTCTGGAGATCGTGCCAGTAGGTCGCGCCGCTCAGTTGTGCGTTGACCGATCCCCACGGCTGCGTAATCTCGAGCACAACCCCCAAATCCTGGGACAAGAGCCACTCATGTGTCTTGCCGAAGATGGTCTCCGCCGTGTAATCCAAGTAGGTTGGCGAGAGGTAGTATTGAAACCGCAACTGCCGGCGGGTCGACTCTGAGTACGGGAATAGGTTGTACTCGACGGCCGGGGAGAGACTGATCTTGAAGTCACGATTGCTGTAACTCGAGGCTGAGACTGAGATCGCCGCCCCGACTGACCAGTGTGGTCCCAAGCTCAAATACTGCTCCGCATCGCCACCCTTGCTCCGCGACAGGCTCAGCGTCGTGACTTTTTCGGAATCCACCGTGTACTTGTACACGTTCTCGCTGTAGCTCCAGTAGACGTCGAGCACAGTCCTCGATGCCTCCGTCACCCGTTTCGCCGAAACATCACCGGAGAAGTAAGCATAGCGATACGTCTCCTCCCCATTGAAGGAGCTGTATCCCGAGACTTGAAAGACCCAGTGGTCCCATGGATCAGCCGGCGGGATCGGGTTGTCGGGCTTCTTGTATCCGATTGTGATCTGTTTGGCCAGCGGCGACTTCATGGCGTAGCGGAGCACGCCGAGCTTAACTGTCCGCACCATGTCCTTGCGGATGGCATCATCCGAAGCCGCTTCGAGAACGTCGAACGTGAGCGTGTCTTCCTGCCCCTGGTAACGACCCATACCGATGAAATCCAGCGTGTATTGGGTGCCGCCACTCCCGGTCTGTTGCGTCGATACCAGTATATCGACATCGGCCAATCGCCGGTCGCGGACGAAGTTGACAAAGCCGATCTCGGTGCGCAGGTAGTCCATATCGCAACTGCCGCAATCGACATAGATCTTCGGCCCCAATACCGCCTGTGAGTCGGCGATGACCGGTATGGGGTCGGCCGTAGCCGGCGAGCGGCCGCACACAAGGAGGAGGGCAATTGACAACACTGTTACCGCGAGTTTCATAAGGGCCTCTTCTGGTCCGGTCTCAAGTCGTTGCATGGGCGGGCAAGGCAAATCAACTTCGCAGGAACATACGAGCTCCGCGCAGCCGGAACAATAGGGAGTGTCGAAGAAACGTGTGCCCAACCCTGACGACTGGATTGGGCCGCCGGAATCTGGTATCCT
>JACRMA010000025.1 GCA_016235085.1 Candidatus Zixiibacteriota bacterium | reverse complement strand
GATTGTCCGGCGTGTTCCCGCTCCCCATGGCGATCCGAAAGCGCCGTTTCGGGCGGTGGTCTTCGATTCGGCTTATGATGTCTATCATGGCGCGGTCGCGTATGTGCGGGTGGTTGACGGTTCACTGAAGACAGGGCAGAAGATCCGGTTCTATGCCCATCCCGGCGAACACGAGACCGATGAGATTGGCGTGATGCAATTGCGCCACGTGCGCACCGGAATACTCGGGGCGGGGGAAGTCGGGTACATCACCGGTCATATCAAGGATATTCACGAGGCGCGCGTGGGTGACACGATCACGACTGTCTCCCATCCGGCGTTGTCGGCGCTGCCGGGATTCCGCGAGGTCAAGCCGATGGTCTTCTCCGGACTGTATCCGGCGGATGCCGACCGGTTTGGTGATCTGCGCACAGCGCTCGAAAAGCTGCGGCTCAACGACGCATCGCTGTCGTTTGCTCCGGAGCGGTCGCTGGCGCTGGGGTTCGGATTTCGTTGCGGTTTTCTCGGACTGTTGCATCTGGAGATTGTGCGGGAACGGCTCTCGCGTGAATTCGGCCAGGCGATTGTCGCCACTGTGCCCAATGTCGAATACGAAGTCACGATGCCCGACCTTTCCGTACGTACGATTGACAATCCCGCCGATATGCCGCCGCGCGGGGCGTATGAGTCGATTGCCGAGCCGTTCGTGCGCACGCATATTGTCTGCCCGACCGAGTCGGTGGGCGCGGTGATGACGCTCTCCACCGGCAAGCGCGGCGATTACATTAATACCGAGTATGTGGCGGGTGACCGGGCACGGCTGATTTTCGACATGCCGCTGGCCGAAGTCATCTTCGATTATTATGACCGGCTCAAGTCGGTGACGCGCGGATACGGCTCGCTCGATTATGATTTCCTGGAGTTCCGCAAGAGTCCGTTGGAGAAACTTGAGATTCGCATCAGCGGCGAGACGGTCGATGCGCTGTCCTCGATTGTTCCCCACGATGCGGCCTACCGGATCGGCCGCCGGATGTGCGAGGTGTTGAAAGAACTGATCCCGCGCCAGCAGTTCGAAGTGATTATCCAGGCGGCGTTGGGCGCGGGCAAACCGATCGCGCGTGAATCGATCAAACCATTGCGTAAGGACGTCACGGCCAAACTCTACGGCGGCGATATCACTCGCAAGCGCAAGCTCCTCGAAAAGCAAAAAGAGGGGAAGAAGAAGATGAAGCGCATCGGCAAGGTGGATATCCCGCCCGAGGCGTTTCTTGCCGTGCTGAAGATCGAGGAATGATCCCAATCGACTTCTGCCTCTGCCAAGTGAATTCTTGACTTGCCTCGGACGAGCGTCCGGACTTCTCCATTACTTCGACATATCTCTTGCCGGTATGGGCGGGAATTTCATATTGTAATGGTGTGGATTACAGGCCGGAACGGCGGGATAAGACCTGCCGACGGTCGCGAACGCTTTTCAATACCCAGATCGGCATGAAACCGCTGATACGAGCGCTGACCCGGTCATTCGTGGCAGGTGTGATCCTCTTCCTGGCACGGCCGAACGCATTTGCCCAGAATACTCCCTTGTCCGCAAACGAAGTGCAAGCCCGACAGCTTGCCATTCGCATTCTCCGCAATTTGCAGCCGATTGAGCAGTGGATCGAATCCGGGCGGCCCGTGGCAGCAGAGCCAACCTCTGATGCGAGGATGATTGAGATCACCGGAACGCGCGTCAACTTCCGAAGCGGACCGTCGACAGGCTCGGCGGTGAGTGGTTCCGGTCTGAAGGGTGAACGCTACGAATACATCAGAACCGAAGGCGAATGGCATCTGATCAAGATGGATGGACAGCGCGAAGCGTATGTCTCCGTGCAGTATTCCCGGCTTGTGGAGGCGGGAGAGCCGCCGGCAGCCGCGAAACCCCAGGGAGAGCAGCTCCCGTCAAAGTACCAGGACCGCGCGCGGCGGATACTGGGGGAGAATATACGTGACCTGGATGAATTGAAGCGCATCGCCCGTGAGTCTCAATCCGATTTCCGCAAGCGATACGGAGGGATGAAGATCGCTGCCGATAATGCGGAACCCTGGGCCGCCGCCGCCTCGCTTATGAAGATTCAAAAGTATGAGCGCGGCACCTCCAGCCAGTTCGACCGGATCGCCAAACTTGCCGGCGGGAGCATCACCCCGGTGCAGCAACGGCCTGCATCGGCGACGTCCCGACGGATCTCGGGGAGCGTGGCCGCGGGTATCGGCACGAATACCGCGAAATCGTCGAGTAATGGAACGGAAATCGCCAAGGCCGATGTCACGCGTTCGAATGTGTCAGCGGATTTGTCGGCCGAGTTGACACCCAGTGATCGGCTGGGATTCTCAGCGGGCCGTAGCGAAGAGGTTCATTTCGCGCCGATCACACGTCTGAACGCCGGGGTCGATTACCAGCATAAGTTTGGCGAGAAAGCTTCGGTGGGCGCCGGGGCGGGACTGCGGAAATTCGGTGACGAACGCAATGATTCGCTGGATCAGGACGAAGCGGAGTTCTCCCTGCAGGCGAGTGTCAAACCCAGCAAAGCGCTGCATGCTGGCGGAAGGATTGGTTTCTCCAACACCGGCGGGGTGGTCGAGTACACGCAGGCCGCCCACGATCTCCAGCTGGAGGCAGGTACGGAAGACAACACGCGGAATCGGATTGGCGCCAGCGTGTTGTTGAACCGGGGTGGAAAGACGGTACTCGAGATTTCCGCGCACAACGAGGCGTGTGATTTCGATCAGAGCGACGATTTCCGATCGTACTCCCGCACCGGGGGGAAGCTGTCGCTCCGCCACCGTCCCGAGACCGGCCGATCATCCGTTACGAGCCTCGAGGTGCTCCGGAAATCGCATGACACTCGCGGTGAACGAGACTACACCGATTTTCGTGGCGAGTTCAAGGCCGACGCACTGGGAGATGGCGGGCGGAAGAGCTCCGGTCATTTTCTGGTGAATTACCGTAATCTCCAAGGCACGGGGCCGGAGGGATTCCTCGACTACATTGAATGCCGAGTTGATGCGCTCAAGGAGCCCGGCCAAGGGGTGTTCTGGGAATCCAATCTTTATGGCCAGTATTTCCTCGCTGACGGTGATGCGAAGCGGGACGCGTTGGTGACCCAATTCGGCTGGATGGGTCTGATGGTGGGCGGTGAGAGCCACTTTAAGATTGGACCCCACCTTGCCACCAACACGATTCTGGTTACCACGGACACCCCGGATGTCGGTCTATTCGAGCATCCGGGAAACACCCTGCGGTACGGTGCCAAGGCGTCTGCGGACATGAATTTGCGCCCACTGCGAATTCGGGGAGCGGGGCGCTACGAATGGCTTAAGTACTATAACGTCGATGGCGCCCCGACTCCCACCCGGTTTGAGCTTGAAGGCGAGGGATTCTATCGCGTCGGACGGCGGATCGACATTGAAGCGCGGTTGAAATACTACGTGACCGGATCGAACGACCCCGGCGCCATCGAAAACAGTGAAATCGATATTCTCGTTGGGCTGGTGTACCGGATCGGCGGCAGCGATGATTAGGATGGGTTCTCGACATCAGGGAAACTCCGAATTCCCGGCTTCGCGGTCAACGATTGCCCGGATGACGGCGGCTGTCGTATTCGGGATCTTGTGCTGGATCTCCAGCGGCCTGGTTCCGCCGCATGCTTTCACTCTGACGGCTCCGGCCTACGCTGATGGTGAGGGCGACCTTCAGATTCGTTTTGAGGAGACGACCCGGCAGTATCAGCGCGCACTGACGCGTTTCCGGGAATTGTTGGCCGAGAAATCGGCGGCCGGTGGCCAGAGCGATTTGCGCAGCTCGCCGGTGTTGTTGCGCCAGGTCCGAAAGTGCGTTGAACTGCACCGTTTGGCTGAGAATCTTCTGAAAGACAGCCTTAGAGCTGAATCGAGTTCGGCGGCGTACGAGAGCAACTTGCGCACATTCAACGCGCTTCCGCCCGTGGCCACGGCTCCTCTTGAACTCGCCGGAGGCGACAGCAGCGCAATCTATCAGGTGATCGAAAATGTCCTCAAGCAGGCGGCGCGCGATGAGGAAGAGGCTCTGCGATCCGAAGGCGAGAGTCGGGCGAAGTTCCTTGATGATCTGCTCAAAGAAGTGACGGTGGATCCCAAGTTATCTGGTGAGGGTGGTGAGAGCGCCCGGAGTGAGGAAGCTGTTGCCTCCGGATGGGATCAGTCCCGTTTCACAAGCCTCTACCGTGAGTTAAAGAGCGCCTCGCGCGAGCTCCGAGAACATTCCCGCGACTTCCTGGACCGGCTGGATCTATTAGCCGGGTCCGTGGAGGCGCATCATATCTGCGAGGATCCAACACTGGCGTACTCGTTCGCCGGTCTTTGGCGCGATCACGACCGGATCGACGTGGTTTATGGGGAGATCTTCGAGTCGCTTTACCCCGGTCTCCCTTTCGCTCCTGAACAGCTCGAACTCATGGAGATTTTGCCTCCGAATACGGACATCCCGCTTGAGGATCAACTGGCCGTGGCTGAACTTCAGCGCCTCTATCGTGAGGACCTGATCGTGCTCGCCTTTGCCGAACGGGAGCTTGAAGCCAAGAGCGGTGGATGTGATCCGAATGAACTCCGCGAGACCGGCAATCGGACAGCGGAGCCGGGGCAGGATCCCGAATCCGGTGTCGACGCCGGCGCCGAGACTGGGACCGGGCCGATCGATGGTGGTGAGCTTCGGTTCCAGGCAATCGGTTCGGTGGTCACCGACGAGAATCTGCAGGCCACCTGTAGTGGCGGTGCGCTCTCCCTCGTCATCACTTCTCAACCGGTCTTCCCTGACCGGGTCACGTCCGACGGAAGCTACACGATCAACATCACGACCTCCTGGTCTTCCAGCGGGGCAAACCTTGAAGAGGTCGATGTCATAGTGGCCGTCTTCTTCCTGGGTGTCTATCCCGCCGGCGAGAGAATTACCACGACGTCCGGCTCGCGTACATTTTCCTGGACATTCAATGGCTCCCAGCTCGACTTCAATCAGCCCACGGGTGTGATTACAGTTCAGATCGTCGGCGGTATCGTTTGCGCCGGCGGTTCCACGGATGAATTGTCCGCTACGATCAGCCAGGCATACAACCGGGCTGGAAGCAACTGATCAGGGGCGCATCGCCACCCTCGACGGGTCGGTCATGCTCCCCAACGAGGGGAAGCGCATGAATCGCGAAACGTCGTCATTGTTGGCGTGGGGGCTCCGGCTTTTCGTTTCGCTGGCTGGGTTTCTTGTGCTAACGATTCCTGCGTTCGCCGGGCTAACTCATGCCCAGGAAGAAGCGATCTGGCGGGATTTCAGCAACTGGGACAAAGGGGTCAATGTCGGCAGCAAGGTATTGCAGGAACTGGCGGGCGACGAAGGCACCGAAGCCATGCTCGAGGATTATGGGAACGCGGTACTGGTGATCAGCGTTTCCAAAGAACTGTTTCACTCCGGCGACCTGGAGGCCGCTGTTCTCCTGATCAAGGACAAGCTGCAGGACAAGGCGATCGAGAAGATCACGCCGGGATTCAGCGCATGGCTCGGGTGGATGACGTGGGCAAAATCGGGAATGGAGTTGTTCAAAGACGTCGTGTTCGATCCCATGGTCGAGCAAAGCCAGATCGACACCTACATCGGGCTGCGCGATGCGGGAAACTCCCCGGAGGATTCCTACGCCGGTGTGAGAGGATTGGGTTACAGCATCGAGCGGGCGAAAGCGGAATTCAAGAAGCAATATGGTGACAATGTCTTTCAGGAAGGGACCAACGATCTGCTGCCGAAGTGGGAGGGGAGATTTCTCCAGTTCGTGAAGGCGGGTTTCGAATCGAAATACCTGGAGAAACTGCATCGCGAGACACTCGCAGCGTTCAAGAAGGCGGCGAAAGAGGCGTCCGCCCGAGTGCCTGCTTATCGGGAGCGGATGCAGGCCTTGCTGCGCAGATACGCCGTCAAATCGGTCGTCCTGGAGCCATCAACGGCAAAGGTCAAGCCGGGTGAATCGGTGGTTTTTTCGGCCATTGCCGTCTACGCTGACAAGTCCTCCGACCGCTCGGCTGAGGATGTGACCGCCGATGCGAAATGGACCGGCGCAGACGGGAACGTATTCAAGGCGGGCAAGAAAACAGGAACATTCGTCGTCACCGCCAGCTATGCGGGCGTCGCCGGCAGCGCCACCGTGATTGTTGAGGACGAAGGATCCGACAGAAAGTCGGTCGAGGAACTCCTTGAGGATTTCGGCAAAGAGGGCGACGGCGAAACCCGGCCGAGACTCACGACCGGCAAAGAACTGCTCGTTGGTATCCAGCGCGAATTCGACAAGGCGCATGCGGAGTTCGAACGGTGCCGGCACGACGCTGATGGGCGGCTTCGTTCGCTGGCATCAGAACCTGCGGATGTGATCTGCGCCGACGTGTCGCTGGCGGCCGCCTATGCCTGCCTGGAGTCACAGTTTGACCGCTGCGCGGAACTCCATCGCGAGGCGCACGGCACTCTGACCCAGGCCAGTCCCGGCACGCGCTGGCAGGATATGGACATGAATTCGGACGTGATCCCGGAGGCTACGTGCGGGATCAACCCGATGGACCAAATCACTATCATTCTGCTCAACACCAAGTACCAGGCGGCGAAGAACGACAGGGCAGAGACGCGCACGCAATTACAGTCGGTGGCGCCCGGTTGTGATCCAGAGGACCTCGCGGATGCAGGCAGCCGGCCGTCGAATTCGAACGAACGCGGCCGGTCCGATCCTGGAGGAGAAGGAAATTCAGGCGGGCAGAGTGGTGGCGCTGTTGGGGATGGCGTGCGTTTCGAGAAGATGGGTGCGCCGGCACTCCCCAACGGGAGCAGTGCTACCGACCGTTGCCAGGGCGGGGGAGTCTCCATTTCTGTAACAACGCCGGATTTCCCGGATGTTATACGTCCCGACCAGACCTACACGCTGGACGTCAAGGTCACCTGGACGGTCACGGGGTCGAATGTTGAGGACATTGCCTTTCGTGGCATGCTCTGGTTCATGGGCGCCGGGGCCATGGAGAGCGAAGAGCTCACGTCCCGCAACGGGTCGCGCACTCTCCATTACACAGTTGACAGCCGGGCATTGGACTTTGGTGAGCGGGCAAACACAATCACGGTCATCTTCGGCGGGAGGATCACGTGCGAAGGGGATTCATCCGCCGATGTCGGTGTAAGTGTGGTCCAGGCCTATGCGCGGCAAGGAAACTAGAAGTGGTCAGTAGAACGTACGTTCAATGATCCAGCGGCGGCGATATCACCCGCAAGCGCAAGCTCCTCGAAAAGCAAAAAGAGGGGAAGAAGAAGATGAAGCGCATCGGCAAAGTGGACATTCCACCCGAGGCGTTCCTTGCGGTACTGAAGATCGAGGAGTAGGTCCCCAGCGGGATATGGCGGTCCGGTTCCTAGATAGGTCGAGTCGCTAAGGAGAGAGCGCCGGTCGTACGACCAGCGCTCTTCTACTCAGGCACGGCCGGTAATGCGCACAACTACTTAGTACCCACGCAGTCGTCGCAGTATCTTGGATCCAGGATGCAGCCGGTAGGTGGCACGAACTTGTGTCCTCTAACAAACTCTTGCTGCGGTGCACACCAGAGATCGCAGTTGCAGTAGACATCCGCACTGGCAATCGTTCCGGCGCAGAGAACGCAAAGGCAAAAGCGAATAGAAGCACGAGCAAAAGCCCGCGCGTTCGGAGTGAAAGCCTCATACTTATCACCTCCTTCCTTTCGAGATCATTTCAGGCCGCGCCCTGTAGTCATTGGTCAAGACTGGATTCTCCTGCCAGCCGGGGTCCATCGGGAACCCCAGCACCGAAATCACGCACCACGCCACTACTGTCGAGAATGATGAATGCTGGATTGGCAGTAACATGATGCGCACGCAGGAATGACTCTTGGACATCGCAGAACACGTCCAAAGTCACACCTTGCGCCCTCAGTGTTTCACGAAGTTGTCGCGCGCCGGTGGCTTGCTTCGTGATGAGGATCGCTCGTACTTCGCTTCCTCGGGAGTTGGCGATTGCTGCTTGCATCTGCTCCGCAGCGGTAACGCACACGTCGCATCCTGTGCTCACCATGAGAACGACTCCGCCCTCGGGCAGGAGTTGGCGAATTTCGTATGCGTGGTCTTGTTCGACCGCCCAAACAAGAACCGCCGGCAGGGGCTGCCCGATGCGGATTCCCGGGGCACCCGTTTGCAGCTCCCGCGTCTGGGCAGACAGGACTGCTGACCTGCGGGCGTGCGACCGGTGCTGACCGTACAAAGTACCGAACCATGATCCAGCAGCGCTTTGATCTTGTCAAAATGCCCCCCCCCCCCCCTTATGGTTGTCAAGTAATTTGTTCGTGCAGGACGGCCGATTTGTGTCTAGTGATCTATCAAGGGTGTCGCTATGATGGTTCACGTCCCAAGAATGTATGACTGGCGATGTCTGTTGGTTGCATGTGCAATCTCCGATATGGTAGCTCTTCCTAGCGACGCCAGCAGTGCTGAGATTCCGGGGCCGGGTGCCAAATCGGCCCACGTTGAAAGCCGATTAGTGGTTGACACACGGCTCCATTCAGTTGGCGGGGTCTGGGCTGTCGTCACCAACGTCGGGCGGCTGGGAGCGGGGCGCTTGAGCCCTGGAGGCCCAAGCACAATTCCAGATCCCAAGCAAGATCGCGCACTATTGGGTATTGATTGGATTCCCAGTTTTGAATTCCCCCCGCACTCGCAACATCAGTATTTGTCAACGACAGGGCTTGCCTTCGGAGCGATCCGTGGGCAAGATACTCTAGTGAGCGCGTTCGCAGGAGGATTCGGAGAGGCGCAACTGGAATTTACGTCCTTCCAACGTTGCGCCGCACTATCTTCATCTCGCCGCTCGCAATACTATGTTCGTTCCGCGATCGCCGAGCAGCAGTATTACGCGGTCTTTTTCGACACAACGGTCGACAATCAGCATCGAGGCGACGTTGATCCCCGTCCTCATGTCCCTGTCGGGCTCGAGGTTCACCAGAACACGCTCGCTTGGTCGGACAAGTTCTCACAAAGGTCCATCATCGCAGACTGGTGGTTTAAGAATATTGGTTCACAGCCCATTCAGCGAGGATGCATCGGATTCGTGGTTGACCCAGCCGTTTTTTCCGATCTGAACCCCGATGACCCAATGGGGTCAGGGGAGATCATGGGATTTCTTCCCGCCGTGCCGGGGATCGTTCCGGGCACTTTGGACACGGTCAACATGGCGTGGTCGGCAAGCAAAGATGGGGACCCGGTGAATGGGCAGTGGGTGGATTATAGTGTGCGGGGCGTGGCAGGAGTGAGAGTTCTTCGGAGCCCTTCAGGCGGGCCAGTAAACTTCAACTGGTGGGCACTCTCCGAAGTGGTAGATTGGGGGCCGCGACGAATCGAGAATCCGGACGCGTACATGGGAAGCATGGGGAGTCCGCCGGGCGACGCCAGCCGGTACAGGATGATGATCAATGGTGAAACCGACTACGATGAAGTCTACGCAGGTATCGACCACCTGCGTGATGGATGGCGGGCTCCTCTGAGCCCTTCCTTTCTCGCCAATGCGATTGCCGCCGGGCAGATCGACGGTGTTTACGTCCTGTCCGTTGGTCCCTTCGCCGATATCGCACCGGGTGACTCAGTTCCTTTCACGGTGGCACTCATTGCCGGAGACAACTTCCACACCGATCCGCGGAACTTCGCTGACCGGTTCGATCCCACGAATCCACGGTCGTACCTCGATCATCTCGATTTCTCTGATCTGATCACCAACGCCCGCTGGGCGGACTGGGTGTTCGATAATCCCGGAGTGGATACCGATCACGATGGGAATCGCGGACGCGCATACTTGGTTAACTGCCAAGGCGCGGACTCCGGCACATGTGATTCGGTGTTCTACAAAGGCGATGGTGTCCCCGACTGGCGTGGGCCCCAGGCGCCTCCCGGACCGGAATTCAAGCTTGTGACCCAGCCCGGCAAAGCGATCCTGAGTTGGAATGGGGCGTTCACGGAGTTGGAGAAAGATCCGCTGTCCCGCAAACGCGACTTCGAGGGGTATCGCATCTACGCCGGTCGGTTTGGAACCGATGATCAGTTGTCCCTGGTGGCGAGTTGGGATCGGGAGGATTACAAGCGGCTGGCGTACCAGCCGGGCACGGGTGACTGGCGGCAGATATCCGACCCGCAGATGCTTGGCGAATGGCAACAAATGCTGGGGACTGCATTCGATCCCCGCCAGTACGCGGTACCGTCGCTGAATGAGGCTTATCGGGATTCATTCTGGGATACCACGTGGAATGCGCAGGGGGAGATTGTCGGAGTTACATTACGCGAGAGGCTCTCGTACTGGGCCGTGGAGGCCGCCAACCGGGCTAATGAATACACAGATGAGGGTCGCCTTGAGACTAACATCATCCAACGGGTGGCGGAGCGGGACACGGTGGTGGAGGGGGAACCGTTGATCTATGGTGTTTATGAAGTAACCCTGGGAAACCTGCAGGCGTCGGTGCCGCTGTACTTTGCGGTCACGACGTTTGACTTTGGCGACTACGAGAAGAACCTCGACCCGATGGAATCATCACCTGCCAACAATTGCCAGTACGGCCAGCCGATCTACTCCGCCGATGTCGTGAAAGACTCCGGCATCAAGGTGTCGGTGTATCCGAACCCCTACAAGATTGCCTACAACGACGCGTTTGGGAATCGGACGAACTACTTCGCGGAGGGGTACGAAGGGTACGGCCACCCCGTGATGACCGAATACGACCGTCGGATTCACTTCATCAACCTTCCGGACACGGCGACAATCCGGATCTACACGTTGGCGGGGGACCTCATTCGCGAGATTCATCATCCCGACCGATTCCTCACAACATATTCCTCATCGGTCGGTTGGGACTTGATCAGCCGCAATGCGCAGCCGGTGACGTCAGGAATCTACATCTACCGGGTTGATTCGCGCCTGGGATCGCAGGTGGGGAAGATCGTCATCATCAAGTAGCGACGCATGGGCAGGGTGCCCATGCTACCAACCTTCGCATCAGTACAGTGGTTGTGGGACAACCCTGCAAACGCCGGCATCAGCAAGGGAACGCCGGAGATTGCTTCGTCGCTCCCTCCGCCTTCGGCGGAGACGCTCCTCGCAATGACATGGGACCGCCTTCGGCGGAGACGCTCCTCGCAATGTTAGTCCGTCGTGGCGGATCATCGCAAAGACCACGCGGATTGGCTGAAGTCCAAGGGGCTGAAAGCCCCTTGTCCGCGACCATGACGTGTACGTGAGAATAAGATGGCTGGTCATTGCGAGGCGCGGCTTTTTGCGCCGAAGCAATCTCATCCGTTCGGCGCCTCCAGACTTATCTATGGTCTTATCAACAGACCCAGGATACCAATGCCACCCATTACCACTCAGGAAATCGCGGGCGGTTCGGCGACGGGCTTTGCGAGTTCGACGACGGCGATATATTCGTGGATGTTGATCTTCTCGGTTACGGCGTCGAGAATCTCAGCAATGAATAGTCCCGGCCCTTCGGGATTCGCATCACGTTTGGCGAGGCGCAGTTCCTGACGAATCGGTTCCCCGTTGGGATTGCGCACGACCAGTACTTCGGGGGCGTAGGGATCTTCGGGGACGTTGCGCGTCACGACCGCGATGCTGCCGTCAGAGAGGCGTGCAACGGTGCCCACAGGGAAAATGCCCAGCATATTAATGAAGGCCTTCACGATCAGCGGATCATACCAGTCTTTGGCGCGGTAGAAAATACGCCGGATCGCTTCATCGGGGCTGGTGCGCTTCTTGTGATAGACCCGGCCGGCGGTCATGGCGTCGTAAACGTCGCACAGCATGATGATGCGCGAGAAGACATGCAGCTCGCGTTTGCTGGAGCAGGCGGGGTATCCCGTGCCGTCCATGCGCAAGTGGTGCTCAAAGGCGCCGGCCATCGCCAGCCCGATGTGATCGTCAATCTGGCGGATTCTCGCGAGCGTCAGCGCGCCCAGAGTGGGATGCTGCCTGATCTGGTGCCAGTCGTTTTCGTCGAATTCCTCCGGTTTGTTAATCAAGTCCTGCGAGAGCTTGACTTTGCCGATGTCGTGGAAGAGGGCGGTCATCCCCAACTGAGTCAGGCGGGAGCGATCCATTCCGAGCCGCAATCCAACGGCGATGGAGTAGATCGCAACGTTGACGCAGTGATAGTACGTGTACTCGTCGAAGTCCTTCAGAGTGGTGAATTCCAAAAGCGTATCTTCGTCGTTGGCAATCTGATCGATCAACTGGTGCACGACACGCCGGGTGGCCGAGGCATCGAACGAGTTGCGGTCGCGGGCGCGTTCCCAGAACTCCTGAACAACTGATTCGGAACGTTCGAACAAGGCCTGGGCCCGCCGCATGCGCACGGCGCGCGTGGCCGCCTCGCCCTCCTGTTCGTCGCGGAGATGATCGTCGTCTTTGGACGAGAGCGGGGCAATCGTGATGCCGTCGATATTCACGCTTGTCCAGGCGTTCAAGAGAGCGGCATAGGGGTCGCTGACGCGGGAGTCGGCGTGAGCCAGGACAACCAGGGCCTGATCAACGGCGCCCGCCGGAGCAGCCGAGGCGAACGTGATGCTCCCAAGCTTGATATCCTTGAACCGTAGCGCCAGGGCACGGCCGAATGAGAAGTCACGGTCATAGTTGAGCCGGTTGCCATTGACGAAGAAGTAGTCGTTCTGGTAGACAATCTCGCACTCCGCGGTGACCTTGAAGACCGATTCCAGCGCCGCGAGGAGTTCCTTGCGCCGGGCAACATAGACAGAATTGTTTTCCTCGTAGACGGCGACGGCTTTCAACGCCGCGTGAAACGTCCGAAGCACGGCGAGGGCGAGGGCGGTCTGTTCGCCGGTTTGCGCGCTGGAGTTGTGATCGATCGTTCGCATCATACCAGGACATCCTCGGACTTCTCGTCAGTGATGGTCACAGAGGCCTGACGCTTGGTGGAATGGGCTCTCAAGGCGGCTTTGGCTGTCTGCGCGATATCCCGGTTTCGGCTTTGCGCCATGATCTCGAGATGGGCGCGGGCCTCACTGCTGCGGCAGGAGCCGAGTGCTTCGATGGCGGCGAGTTTGACCGGAATCCAGCGGCGTGCGAAAAGCGTCGATCTTTTGGCCAATCGCAGCAACTGCGCAGTTGCCCCCGGTCCGCCTGTTCGTGAATAGGCTAGGAGGAGTTCGCGAATTTCATCGAGTTCAAGGTTCAACAGCGCGGAATCTTCGACACGTTGCTTCAATTCGGGCAGGCAGGTGGTGCTGTGCTCGCTCTTGATGGCGCGCAGAGCATTCAAGCGCATGTCGCTCTCATCATCATCCAGGAACGACAGCAGCACCTTGGCGGCGTCGAGTCCTTCGACGCGTTTGATCGCGCGCAACGCTTCCTGCCGGACGCGTTTGTCCTGATGGCCGGCCGCCTTGCGCAGGTAGCCGACAGTCCGCTCATTGCCGATTTCGCCCAGGACCATGGCGATATTGCGCACGACGTACCAGCGTTTGTCGTACACGAAGGCGCCGATCAGGTCGACGGCACCGGCACCGCGCGAGGCGAGGAAACGGCAGACCATCTGCCGGGCTGGGCGGTGTTCCAAATCGCTTAACATGGACGTGATGGCTTTGATCGCCGCCATATCGAACAGCTCGAGAAACGTCTGAATGCTGCCGAGGTCGGCGTCCGGATTGGCATTGAGATATTTGGCCAGCCGTTCGAAGTGCCGTGATTCCGATGCATAAGTGAGCGCTTGCTGCAACCGTTTGGCGGCGCTTTCGGTCAGGTTTGCCGGCGGGTTGCGCCAGCCTTCGAGAATGGTGCGCGCGAGATCCCAGGCGTCAGTCTGGATGAAACGATCGTACTGCTTTTCCATGACGGCCAGGGCTTCTTCGATCAGCATCGGGCTGCCGGTGCCGCGTGTGATCTCGAAGAGAATCTCCAATCCGATTTGTTCCGACACGCCGGGGCCATCGCCCTCAGCCATTGTCGAGACCCGGGCCTTGTCGTCGTCGGAGAATTGGGCGATATCGCCGAACACTTGAGAGACGTAACGGTAGCGTTCCTGTTGAGTCCCTTCATAGGGGGTGATCGGTTCGCCCGGACGCTGGGTCTCTGTGAGAGGGCTGGGTTCCGTGTTTCCTTGTTGGACGAACTGCTCGTGGCGGACGGCAAGCTGGCGATCATCGGCCATGTCGATGTATGTGCCGCTCACGACACGGTCGACCGTGTAATGGCGAATGTGGGTGAGTCCCGCTTCCCACAGCCGGTTGGCGACGTCGCGTGCGGTTTCCGACGCGGAGAAGGCGCCGACGAGTACCGCAATGAAGCGATCGCATTCACTGCGATCGACACCCGGCTCAAAGGCCACTTCGCGAATGCCGTCACGGAAGAGCAGGTACGCGAGATTTTCCTCGGTGCCGGGGCGTTCGTAGACGCGCGTGCCTTCGGACACAAAGCTCGAATCGGTCGTGGTCAGCGCGAATCGTCCGCCGCGTTCCAATTGACGCGTCAAGGCATCGAAGAGCTTCTGGCGGAATTCATCGGGAAGAGGGTTGGTGGGTGGATACAGGCACACGGTCTTGACGGTCCGCTCCAGCATGGAGCAGAACTCGCGTAATCCGCCCACGGACGCTTCCATCGGTTCGATGGCCGTCGGCGCCGGACTCGCCTCAAGGTCGATGAAGTTCCGCTCTCCCATATCCTTATCGTTCTATCGGCGTTCTACTGAAGGAGGATTACGCGTGGTGTTGCTAGGCCATATGATCGACATGCTGATATTGAGGTGTGCTGCCGAGACGGGTAGCAAGGTCATCCAGCCGGGTGCGCAACAGATCCAGCCTGTCATGCCGTGACCGGAAGTCACCCATGATGCCTTCGACGGTTGAACTTGGGGGCGTGTCGTCTTTGGCTGTCTTGATCCACGAAGAACTGGCTAGCTCCTGCTCCTGGTTCACGACTTCCTGTGCGCCCATCTGCGCGGCGGCGTCCAGACTGGCGTTATCCTTAAGCGGCGAATTCAAGATGGCGCTGTAAATCGGAGCCCAGGGGCCTGCGACGATTTCGGAGAGGTCGCGATTTCGCTGCATGGCGGCTTGCACCAGATCGAACGCGCCAACGCGCCCATCCGAATCGCTGTCGAGTGCCCGGAATTCTTCCGGTGTGCTGGCGTATTCGTCCTGGCTTAGCAGGCCGTCCTTGTCGCGATCCCGCAGCCGTACTTCCTCGACAAAGTGCTGATGGAGCATTTCAGCAAGACTGCGTTGCGCGACAGGTCCCGGTGAGGTAGTACTCTTGCCTGGGACATCAAAGAAGCCGCCGCCCGGGGTAGTCTGCCCAGGATCGGCTGTCTGGGGGGATTGTCCACTTCGCGGACGATGAGACGTATTGGCCCGGCGAATCGACGCCAGGGTATAGAAGGCTTCCGATATCCGCATAGCTGATCACAAGCATTTGTCGATCTTGTGCTTAGCGTGATGGTGCAATATTCATGCCCAATTTCGGCGCCCGCGAACCGATTGGCGGCTGGGTAAGTGCATGCCGGAATGTCTGTTAATGGCCGGGCCCGGAACCGACCACGAGCGGCAATGGTCTTGTCCTCTTCTCATGATGGGATGAAGCCCACAACTGGCGGACGATCGTACCGTCCTGGGGATTGACATTGACGACCGGTGTCCCGAACGACTACCGTCCGCGCCATGCGATGCTACGCTACAGCAATCATGACGCTGGGGATCTGCCTGCTGGTGTGCTGCCCCATTATTGGTGCGGGAAGCTGCAACGAAGATGTGCCGTTGGATTCGTGGATATACGACGCGGTCTTCGAGTTGTCCGCTCAAGGTGAGTTCGCGGCGATTCTTCTGCACACAAAGCCGTACACGCGTGGTGAAATCGCCGATGGGCTGTCGTCGCTGCTGTCCCACACGGACCGGCTCACCGAAAGTCAGCGAATATGGACAGAACGGCTGAAGCAGGAATTCGCAGAGGAACTTGCTGCCGATAGCAGCGGCGCCGATCGCGGACGTGAGTATGTTCGCCTGGGCGGCGGTCCAACGGCCCGCACCGACCAGTACCAGCATGCCTACGTGAAGAACCGTGTGGGATTCGATGCGGTCGGTTCATTCGGCGTGGGCAGGGATTTCGCCATGCGAACCCGTGTCCGATTCGACTCCGATGGGCGTTCGGATACACAATTTCACGGGGAGTATTGGAAACAGAAGTTCACGGCCTGGGTTGAGCAGGCGGTGATGACATGGCATCGCGGGCGGTTTCATCTCGCGTTCGGACGAGAGTACTGGCACTGGGGACGTTCCCCCATTGATGTGCTGCTGGTATCGGATCACTCGCCGCCGTTCGATGGATTCCGTGCCTCCTACC
>JACRMA010000024.1:5396-14416 GCA_016235085.1 Candidatus Zixiibacteriota bacterium | reverse complement strand
CAAATCCTCAAGAAGCTGTATCCGATGGCTGCGGGATATGGCGCGAGCGTCGACAAGGAGATGACCATCATCTCGGGTCGGGTGCACAAGGACAACGTGAACGCGTTCACGGATCTTCTGCTGGACGCGATTCTCCACCCGTCGTTTTCCGCCGACGATTTCAAGCGTCATCAGACGGATGTGATCAACTACCTCGACAAGACCCTGCGCTATTCCAACGACGAGGCGTTCGGCAAAGAGATGCTGTACGACAACATGTTTGCCGGGACGCCCTACGGACATCCGGATGAGGGATTGCCGGCCAGCGTCCGGTCGATCACGCTCGATGATGTGAAGAACTTCTACAAGGCCAACTTTACCGCGGGGAATGTTGTCGTCGGAATCGGCGGCGCCTTCGATGCGGCGCTGGTGACACGTCTGACCACGGCACTGGGAACATTGCCGCCCGGCGCACCGGCGGCAGTTGCGAAACCCACTCCCAAAATGCCGGTGGGCAAGGAAGTCGTGCTGGTCGACAAGGACGTGAAGTCGACGGCGATCAGTATCGGATTCCCCATCGATCTCAAACGCGGCGATCCTGATTTCTACGCGCTGTGGATCGCGAACTCGTGGCTGGGAGAGCATCGCAATTCGTCAAGCCATCTGTACAACGTGATTCGCGAGAAGCGCGGGATGAATTACGGCGACTACTCGTACATCGAGTACTACCCCAACGGGTGGCGGCGCCAATTCCCGGCGCCGAATGCGCCGTTGCGCCAGCAGTTCTTCGAGATCTGG
Organism: Candidatus Zixiibacteriota bacterium; assembly: GCA_016235085.1. Lineage (GTDB taxonomy): Bacteria > Zixibacteria > MSB-5A5 > WJJR01 > WJJR01 > JACRMA01. The sequence continues at coordinate 13,639 of JACRMA010000024.1, read as the reverse complement.
CTGCGTCCGGTCTCCAATGATGCCGCACACTTCGCCTTACGGGCGGCGCTGCGCGAATTGCAGAAGCTTGTGGACAACGGCATGTCTGAAGAAGAGTTCAATCTGACGCGGACATTCGTCAAGAAGTACGTCAAGCATTACGCCCCCACCACTGATCTGCGGCTCGGGTATAAGATCGACGACGCTTTCTATGGCATCTCCGATCACCTAAAGACCGCCGAGCAGATGTTTGACAAGGTCACGCTGGACGACGTGAACAAGGCGATCAAGAAGTATCTGCAGACGTCGAATCTGCGGATCGCGATGATCGCGAAAGACGCGGCGACGCTCAAGCAAGCGCTGGTCACCGATGCGCCCAGCCCGATGACCTATGCGACACCGAAGCCGCCGGAAGTGCTGGAGGAGGACAAGGTCATTTCTGTCTATCCTCTCAAGATCAGCGCCAACAAGGTCACGATCGTCCCGGTGGACAGCACGTTTATGCGGTAAGCACGCGTCCACAGCTAGTACGCCAATCGGCCGGTGGGGTAAGCCCGCCGGCCGATTTCAATTGGCGCGTATGTCGACTAATCCCGCGATTCCGCCCCCGATGTCATTCCCGCGAAGGCGGGAATCCAGGGACACACCGGCGACTGGATTCCCGCTTTCGCGGGAAGGACATCCTTCCGTCACCCCCGCGAAAGCGAGGGCCCAGGAGGAGTTCGGAGCACTGGGTTCCCGCCTTCGCGGGAAAGACATCCTTCCGTCACCCCCGCGAAAGCGGGGGCCCAGGAGTAGTTCGGGGCACTGGGTTCCCGCTTTCGCGGGAAAGACGGAGGGGGTGCCCCACCCGAAGGGTGGGTTTACATCGTAAGGCCTGCTCGGCGCCGAATCAGTGCGAGGATTTCGAAGTCATTCGCCCGATTGTCGCTTCTCACCGAATTCGTTTGTGAGCAGCGCGAACGGAGAATCCCACCCTCCGGGTGGGGCACCAGGCGCCCTCACCCCAGTCCCCTCTCCCGAAAACGGGAGAGGGGCGCAAAAACGCGCTCAAGACGATGTTTGCAGTTTGTTACCTATGCGTCCTGTTCGTCCCCCATTGCGGACAACGGGCTTTCAGCCCCTTGACCACTCATCGCGAGACCAGGACAAGTTGCCTCCTCGCGTTCGTAGGGGCGCCCCTGTGTGGGTGCCCGCGCGCGCCGAACCCGAGAACCTGGGGTGTTGCGCGGGAACCGGGCGGCCACATAGGGCCGCCCCTACGAGCGGTGTCGGTTGTCCCATGACACGATGCGCGGACACAAGGGGCTTGCAGCCCCTCGCCGTCGTGTTGCAACCGAGTGCATTGTTGGTAGACTTCCCCCGGGCGTGGCCGCGGTCTCTGACCGCGGTCGGCCGGAGGCCGATCCAAAGCGACTTGTCAGCGGCAATTCGCCTCTGCCACTGGCACGCCGTTTTTGATATCTACCGGAATGGCGCGGGGTACCAGTCTACCCTAAATGCTGATCCTTCGGGAGCGGGCGACTAGGGGGCCACGAAACTTTCGGGATCCAAGGCTCTTGTTCGTTGAGCCAACGATTAATGAATGAGCCCCGGAACGGCGAGAACACATAGTGGTGAGCTCGACATGCCGTACGCTTGTTGATGTTCCTCTCCATCGCTGGTTGGCATGAAGAGAACGAACAAGGACCATCCCACGAGGAGAAATACACGTATTGCGGGCTTAGAGGCAAAGAGATTTGAGTCCCGACCCTATGCAAGTCCCCCCCCCAGGTTCCGGTTGGTATGTGGGAACTGATTACCGTCACTGGATTATCAGACGTAAGGAACTCGACGCCACTCTTTGCAACCATAATTGTATGTCGCATCAGTGCAACCACATTGGCCAATTCGGCGTAGAGTACATAATATGCCTGAAGACTCAGATTCACATTTGGTTTTAGGCTGTACTCCCGCTTAAGAATGAACTGGCGCATTTGCTCAGGATCGATATTTGGATCCAGTCCCTTATTCTTAGCCTCGCGTAGATCAGAGTGAAATCTCTCCTTGTCTTTGGCCTTTTCGAAGACCAAGGCCTCAAAGGCGCTCAGCGCGAAGTCGTCAGACTCCTTTCGAAATGCCGTCGTGCGATAGAGCATACTCGCAACGAACAGCGACAGCGCAGCGTGTCCGTCATCGTCCGGGTACGTGCCATCTTCGATGATCGCTCGGATCACGGGAGCAGTAACTTCTTCCACTTTGAACAAGTGCTCCTCAAAGAGATTGTGCTCCTTGCCATCAACATCAGTTGCCAAGTAGAAGTCCTTTATAACAGCAGCATTCGACGGGGACATTCGTACAGGATCATTCCCTCCCCTCTCATATCTCCACAGCAGGCCATCGCGACCCTGCCGCTTGTCGGTGAAGTTTGTAAGGTAGAATTTCGGAATCGTGTGCTGACGGCGCTTCTCGAGGAATCTGTCTGGGATGTCAACCATGGCGCTCGACGGAGAGCCACATGCCCACGCGAAGTAACTCACCGTCCAATACGCAAGATATGCGAGCGCAAATCGTAGTGCAAGTTTCTCGAAACATCCCACGGCAAGCCGCGGGACACCACAGCCTCGCACACAGGAGATTCTAATGAAAGAAGACCGGGCAAGCACTTGCTCGGTCCTCTATATCCCTCGCTTCCCCGCTGTCGGACGTCAGACAGCAATCTCCGGCGCCAGCAGCTTGTACATCACCGGCGTTACCAGACGGGTCAGGATGGTGGAGGTGATCAGGCCGCCGATGATGACCATCGCGAGAGGCGCGTAGAGCGGCGCGCCTTCGAGGACCAGCGGGATCATGCCGCCGATTGCGGTCAGGGTGGTCAGCAGGATCGGGACGAAACGGATTTCGCCGGCTTCCTGGATCGCGTCGTCGACACTCTTCCCCTGCTGGCGCAACTGGTTGGTGAAGTCGACCAGCAGAATCGAGTTCTTCACTTCGATCCCCATCAGCGCAATGAACCCGATCATCGCCACGAATGACAGTGTCTCGCCGCCGATCAGAAGCGCCACAATGCCGCCAATGATGCCGAGGGGGATGACCGAGGCGACAATCAAAGTTCCCTTGAAGGTTTTGAATTCCAGGATCAGCACGACAAACATGCCGAAGAACGCGATGAGAAGGGCCGAGCCGAAACCGCCGAAGCTCTCCTGGCGGCTTTCGATTTCACCGGAGGCTTGAATACGGTACCCCTGCGGCAGTTTCATCGCGTCGATCTTGCGCAGCACGTCTTTGGTCACCCGGTCGACATTGTATCCGGTTTGGACATCGGCCATGACCGTGACCGACCGCACCTGATCGTAGTGATCGATCTTGGTCGGCGAGCTTTGGAATTCCTGTGTGGCCACGTGCGCGAGCGGCACATACCCCGCGGTCATCGATCCGACATAGATCTTGTCCAACAGATCGAGCGTGGGACGTTTGTCGCGCGGCAAACCGAGCACGATGTCGAATTCGTTGCCGCTTTCCTCGCGATATTTGCCGACCGCAAGGCCCGCCACACCGAGACGGATCGAGCGCTGGATATCGACCAGTGGCAGCCCGAGCAGTCCGGCTTTGTCGCGGTCGATGGCCAGCCGCAGATCGGTGCGCGGCGTGGACATTGGATTGGTGAACGCCATCGTGCCTTCGGTGGATTCCATGAGGTGTTCGACCTGGGCGGCCAGGCTCTTGAGCGTATCGAGATTGTCGCCCAGGATCCTCATGGCAATGGGCGCTTCCAGCCCCATACCGTTTTCGAACTCCTTGACCTTGATCTTCGCATCCGGATACCGGTCGTAGACACGGCGCAGACTGTCGAGGTACACCGGCGTGCGATGGGCGTCGTATTCGTCGATCAGGACAAACAACTCACCAGCGCGGTGGCCAGACCGATGGTCTTCCAGGGATGCGCCAGCGACCAGTGCAGGATTCGGCGGTACGATTTCCGAATCAGCCAGTTGAGCCCCTGCAGCACACGATTGCCTTCCGGGCGCTCCTCCTTCTTCAGGATCATGCTGGCGAGAAACGGAATGATCGTCAGCGACACGAGAAGCGAAGCACCAATCGTGTACAGAACCGATGCCGGCAGGCTGCGGATGTAGTCGCCGGCGGTGCCGGGGAGAAACATCAGCGGCAGGAAGGCGAACAACAAAGTCGCGGTGCAGCCGATCACGGCCACGCCGATCTGGCGCGTGGCCTCGACGGCGGCTTCCCGACGTGAGTGGCCCTGGCGGATGAAGCGCGAGACGTTCTCGATGACCACGATCGAGTCATCGACCAAGAGACCCAGGGCCACCACGAAGCCGACTATGCTCAGTTGGTTGAGACTGAAACCGGAGAAATACAGCGCCGCGGTCCCAATCGCCATCGAAAGCGGGATGGAGATCATGACGATGATCGACGCGCGGCCCCCCAGAGGCAGCAGTGTCAGCGCCACCAACACAATGGCAATGAGAAAGTCAGTCTGCAAATGCCCGAGACGGCGGGCGACATTGCGCGACTGGTCGAAGCCGGTGTCGAGCGTGACACCGGAAGGCAGATCCCGCTTGAATTCGTCGAACACCTGGTAGATACGGTCGCGGACGGGGAAGATATTCTGTCCGGCCTGCAGGGTCGCGACGACGAAGATCGCCCGCTTACCGTTGAAGCGCGCCGTGTACGTTTCATCATCGTGGCCCCATTTGAGGTCGGCGATGTCGCGCAGACGGAGGACCGACCCACCGGCGCTGCCGATAACGGTTGCTCCGATTTGATCCAGTGACCGGTACCGTCCGGAGGTCTCAAGATTGAACCGGCGCCCGCCGACGTCGACACCACCACCGGAGATGTCGGAGTTGTCGCTTTGAATCGCATTCATGATCGCGGTGAGCGGCAGACGCAACGCGGCGATGCGTTCCAGATCGAGCGACGCCCGCACCTGCGGCATCGGATATCCCACCGCCTCGGCGTTCTTGATGCCGGCGACTTCATCGAGCCGGTCCTTGAGCCGCTTGGCCGTCTCGTGGAGATCCTTGTAGCTCGCCGAATCAGAAACCAGCGCGGCCTGGATGATCTTCACATTGGTGGTGCTGAACTTGACGACCTCCAGGTTTGCCAGTTCCGCAGGCAGCTTGCTGCGGATGGAATTAACCTGGCGAAGCACGGCATCGTGCTTGGTCTCTGTGTTCACACCGGAGTTGAATTCGATCTGCACCAGGCCAAGCTGGTTTTCGCTGGAGGAGGCGATCTTCTTGATATCTTCCAGTTCCTTCAACGATTTCTCGATGGGGTCGACAATCTGCCGCTCAACGTCGTTGGGACTCCCGCCAGGCAGAACCCCGACAACCATGAACACCGGAATCGGGAAGACCGGGTCTTCGGAGCGGGGAATGTTGACGAATGAATTGACACCGAGTCCGATGAGCAGGATGAACAGCACGATCGTGAACCGGTAGTTCTTCACTGAGAATTCTGCGAGTTTCATATCAATGCTCCTTCTCGGAGTCGGTGATCAGTCTTCGTGACCTTACTTCACAATCGCAATGGGTGCGCCGTCGGACAGTTTGGTCGCTCCGGCGGTGATGACCGATGTGATGTCGGTCAAGCGTTCGCTGATTCCGGCCTTGCCGTCGCGGAGATACGCAATCGACACGGGAACCCGGCGCGCGGTGGCGCCATCGGTGCTCGGCGCGAAGACAAATCCGCGTACGCCATCGGCGCCGATCAGCGCCTCAATCGGCACCAGTGTGGTGGAGCGATCGGCTGACGGCTGAATGAGCACCTTGCCGATCAGGCCGGTCATGGCCTGGCGGATTTCAGAATCGAGCCTGATCTCGACTTCATAGGTGCCGTTCATCGGATTCGGCGCCGCGGCGATCTCAGAAACACTGCCGTTCAGAGTCTGGCCCGGAATCGCATCGAGGAGAATCGCGGCGGTGTCGCCGAGGTGGAGACGAACCGCATCGCGATCCGCCAGCGCCGTACGAATAACCCAGCCCTTGTCGTACGAGGCCATCACCAGGACAGGACTTCCCGACGCGACCTGTTCGTGGACATTCGCCAGACGCTTTAGTACCCGGCCATCCGACGTTGCGATGATATGCGCGTATTGACGGTTGAACTGCGCGGCGTCCAGTCCCGCCTTGGCGACTTCCCACGCGGTGGTGGCATTCTGCAACTGTTCGAGAGTGGCCACCGAATCGGCGAACAGGTTCCGCACCCGCTGCAAGTCACGGTCGGCCTTCTCGAATCCATTGTGCGCCTGCGTAAGCTGGGCATCGATCTCGGTCAGACTGAGACTGGCGAGCAATTGACCCTTGCGGACTTCCTGGCCCTCATCGACGAGCATCTTGTCGACGATTCCGCCGATCTTGAACGAGAGATGGAGTTCCTGTTTGGCTTCCATCCGTCCGACAGCGTGGATCGGAATGCCGGCGTTGGTGTGTTCGACCGGCGCCAGCCGCACATATGTTGGCGTGACAGACGGTGTCTTGTTCTCGGCCGCGTTCGGACCTGAACCGCAACCCGCGAGCATCAGTGATGCCGCGCTAGCGGCCAGAAGCATCATTTTGGACAGTGTGTTTTGCATGACGTTTCTCCTTTAGAGTTCTTTGGCAACGTTTTCGCTGATGAGCGCGGCGGCGCGCTCGAGTTCGACATACTTCTGGACAAAGTCATAGGTGGAGATGATCTGATTGAGACTGGACGACGTGTAACTGGTGCGCGCGTCGAGATACTCCAGTTGTGTCGCCATCCCCTCGGCAAAACGGCGGGAGACGAGGTCGAATGAGCGCTTCGCACTCGACAACCGGTCCTGCGCCGTCGTCTGAGCCTGCTGCGCGACCATGGCGGCATCATACGCCTGACGGATTTGCAGGGTGATCTGCTTCTCCAGTTGGTTCTTCTGGAGTTTCAAACGCTTGGTTGCCAGCGTGGCTTGCTGGCGGCGGGCACCGTCCTGACCGCCATTGAAGATGTTCCACTGCGCGACGACCGAAACCATGGTCGTGGCATCGTGGCGATTGAAACGGTAGTTGTCGCCCTGCACGCCATAGTCGACGGCGAAGCCAACGGTCGGCATGTACGCCGATTCATGCAGATCGACCGTGTTGGCCGCCGCGCGGATGCCGTTGCTCGCGGCCGCGAGCTCATCGCGATGCATCATCCCGCTTCGCAGAGCGCTGTCGGCAGAGGGAAGCGTGACTGCGGCGATGACCGAGTCGGGATCGAGGGCAACCGGCGTATCGAGCGGCCGGTCCAGCAGCAGATTGAAGTACCGGGCGGCATCGTTGCGTTGCCGCACCGCCTCGGCCCGCTTCTGCTCGACATCACTCCTCTCCGCTTTGGCGCGATACACGACATCGAGTGTGGCCTGCTGGTTGTCCGCCAACTTCTGGGTGACACGCAGATTCTCATCGAGAAGAGCCAGAGTCTGCTCGTAGATTTCGACCACCCGCACCGACTTGGCATAATTCAGATAGGCTGTCTTGATCGCGGCCACCAAATCTCGCGCCTCCATGACAAGCCGGGCGCGTTCAACCGATTCCAGATCACGGCGGATACGGTATCCGAAATAGGCCTGCGGCGCGAAGAGCGGCTGTGTCAGCCGAACACCAGACTGCTGCTTGGCCGGCAGTGTCAGCTTCAGATCGGTCGGGAAGTTGTTCTGTCCCGTGAGCTGGTTCAATGTCGCGTACGCCGGATTGATCAGTTCTCCGAGATCCTGGACATTGCCGCTGAGATTCGAGTAGCGCGTATCGGCCGAAATCGACGGGAGCATTGTGCCGAACGCCTCGCGGGTTGCGGCCTCTGCCGTCTGTACATTCAGACGCTCTTGTTTGAGGCTCAGGTTGTGACGGAGGCCCTCGGCAACGTATTCGTCAAGCCGTGATGACTGTTGGGCCAACGCGGAGTTGGCTACGGTGAGCGTCACAGCGAGAATCGCACTGATTCGGCGGCCCGCCGGGCTCATCTTCTGGGTTGTTGAACGTCGCATAATTATTGAACACCGTTCAGGTTAGGGTTAAAAAAATCACTGCTTCTTGGTAGTGATCACATTCCACATGAACTCATAGGTTGCGTGCGGCAGCGGCCACTTGGGGTCCAGGTGGCTAACGACACAACGCTCCCGCACCATCAGAGCGGCGATCCCGTGAACGAGTGACCAGAAACCGAACGCGGCGACACCGGGATCGGACTTGGGGAGGTACCCCGTCTCCATGCACTCAGCCACCAGTTGCACCAGCGCCGTGTGGGCACGCTCGCCGCTTTCC
>JACRMA010000024.1:0-5353 GCA_016235085.1 Candidatus Zixiibacteriota bacterium | reverse complement strand
CCGCTTTCCCAGCAGGACTTGTCGGTAATGGTGCGGGCGGTGCTGCGTTCGATGAACATGAGATCGTAGTACTCCGGGTTCTCGGCGGCGAATTTCAGATACAATTGACCGGTCTGGTGAAGCCGCTCCATCGGATTCGGTTCGGCCTGCGCCTGCGACAGATACTCGAAGAACTTTTGGAAACCGCGCAGGTGAATCTCGTAGAGGATCTCGTCTTTGTCCTTGAAGTATGAGTACACCGCACCCGGCGTGTATTCGATCTTCTTGGCGATCTTGCGAATCGAGGTCGCTTCGTATCCTTCGGCCAGAAACACCGCGACGGCGGCATCGATAATCGCCTCGTGAGTTTCCTGGTGTTCGCGCTGTCTTCTTTCGACCGTACCCATAATCCGCTCCGCATTGAACCGCGTTCAATGCATTAAACGGCGTTCAATAAGATTTGTTGCAGGAAAAGTAGAGTAACTTATAAGAAAGGTGAAAAACGTATACTCGATTATATTTCAATGACTTATATTCATTGAGCAGTTGGCATAAGGGGGTCGGCGCACAGATCACCTGCCAGAAGGTGTCCCCCGAAGAACCGATCCTCGCCCGCCCACCGCATATACCACCCCCGCTGGACTGGCCCACATCCTAGTCAAGTCGGAGACGCTTCTGATCCCCGTCCAGCCCCAAGTATTCCCATCCAAGTGCCAAATCTCCCCGCGGACAGTCGTAGCGAACACATCTTCATCGGATACGCCCCTGACACCGAAGAACCTAGAGCCTTGCGAATCGAGTTCGCTCCAACTCCTGCCGTCGAAATGGATGGACGCTTTGCCTACAGCATAAACATCATCAGAAGTTGTGCCCCACACGCCAGCCAGCGAAGCGCCTCCCTGACCATTGGATACGTTCCACCGCGTGCCATCGAAATGCGCCATGTTTCCGCGCCCATATCCAACAGCGTATATGTCGCCCGCCGATGAACCCCAAATCGAAACCAAGTACATAGATGAATCTGAATTCGCAAGTTCCCATCCAGTGCCGTCGTAATGAAGAATCGTTCCAGACGCACCAACGGCGTAGATGTCATTACGTGAAGAACCCCAGATGTCGTTCAAAGACGTAGTCGTCGCGGCGTTCTGTGTTGTCCAGTTATCGCCGTCATAATGAAGAATCGTTCCTGTACTGCCCACTACATAAACGTCAGTTGCGGAGGAACCCCAAATTCCGTGCAAGTCAGTGCTGGTACCCGATTGCATCCGACTCCACCCGTGATCGCTCTTGTGGAGGATGATGCCCCTCTCTCCGACCGCGAAGATATTTGAATCTGACGTTCCCCAGACTCCATAGAGCAACTCTTTTGGGGGGATGGCCATTGTATTGCCGTCGTAGTGAAAGAGATTGTCACCCCCCCCAACAAAGACTTCATTCACAGAGTTTCCCCAAAACGTCTGAACTCCTGAACGTTCAATCGTGCTAAGATCCCGCCATTTCATTTCCTCAAGTTGAAACAGCGTGCTCTTGGAACCGTCTGTCTTTACTCCAAGCGCCAAGACATCTCCCGAGATACTTGTCGCGATTGATACGATCACATAGTCCTCGAATGGAAGATCGGTCTCCGACCAAGTGAGCCCATCAAAGTGACTCAGCTTCAGTCCGACCACCCAAACGTCCGTGGCGGATGACCCACCGATGCCTTCGATTCGCCAGCCATTGGTAGTGGCATAGATTTGGCTCCAAGCAAGGCCGTTCCAATGAAAGAGTTGATGATAACCGGCGACGTACACATCTGACTTTGAACTTCCCCAAACCGCACCGTACCAGGCATACGGAATTTCAATTAACGACCAGCTTAGCCCATCAAAGTGAAGGGCCAGACCGTAGTCACCAACAGCATAGACGTCATCAGCTGCGCTGCCCCAGATTGCCCGGAGGCCCGCCACAAGGCCTGTTACCTGTTTTCGCCAATTCGTGCCGTCAAAGTGAAGTATTGTCCCTTGGTTTCTGATCACATACACATTTGTGTGCGATGACCCCCAGATGCCAGTAAGGGATTCAACTGTGCCACTCACCATAGATGTCCATTGGGAGCCATCGTAATGGGCAATTGTGCCATAGTTCCCGATAGCAAATAAGTCGTTCGCACTTGTTCCCCACAAGGCGACCGGAGAAATCCCCCTTGCCTCCGCCACCCATGACCATTCGTGCGAGTGCGGCTCCGTCACCTTCTTGCTGCACCCCAGCGTCAGCAGGAGAATCAATCCGACACCGCATTTCAAGACCAGATGGCTTGGCGCCCTCATTCGTGGTCTCCCCGAGGACACGGACCCTGGATTCCCGCTTTCGCGGGAATGACGGCGGGGGCGGATCTCGTGAATTCCAGCGCAGCCAGCACAGAACTGCGCAACAGTACAAACGTCATTCCCGCGAAGGCGGGAATCCAGGGCGCCCTCACAGCATACGGCAGCCTGGGGTAGCGAGACGTCGCTACGTGATCGCGCCTTAAGGCGGAACTGCTCACGCGATTTCCTGCCACAGGTCCTTCCACTCGGGATTGGTCCGCTCAATCAGCGCAAGCTTCCAGGCACGATTCCACTTCTTGAGCTGCTTTTCGCGAACTATCGCGTTTCGCATGTCCACATGCACTTCGAAATACACCAACAGGTGCACTTTATACTTCGAGGTGAAACCTCCAACCGTACGGTTCTTGTGCTGCCAGACTCGTCCGACCAGGTCACTGGTCACACCAGAGTATAGAGTTCCATTCCGTTTGCTGGCGAGTATATAGACGGCCGGCTTCTTTTCCATACCTACGCTCCCTGGATTCCCGCTTTCGCGGGAATGACGGCGGGGGAGGCTTGCGCGAACAAAAGACGGTTTGAATGCGGCGCAGGGCGAGCGTTACTGAAGCCTGCCGCGCAGGATCGCGCCGTAGCGGCCCACGGCGAAGACTTCCGTTGCGGAATTGCTCCAGACCGCGTTGAGGGCGTAGAGCGGGGTTGAATCGCGCCGGATTTCGCTCCAGCCGGTTCCGTCGTAGTGCAGGACCAGTCCCGGCCAGCCGGCCGCGAAGACATTGGTGCCGGTCGTTCCCCAAATTCCATAGAGATCGTCGCTATTATTCTGGCTGTTAACCACGCTCCAGACAGTCCCATTATAATGCAAAATCCGGCCGTTTCCAAATTCGGAACCCGCGGCGAAAATGTCGGCGGCGGAACTGCCCCAGACGCTGCGCAGCTCCGCATTGGCGGCGTTGTTCACCACGCACCATGTCGCGCCGTCGTAGTGCAATGTCTTGCCGCCCACAGCCACAATATCACTGGGTGAACTTCCCCAAATTCCCTTCAATCCTCCGCCCCAACTGCTGTCGCTGGTGGCCTGCCAGGTCGCGCCATCGTAGTGAAGAATAGTGCCCAATCCGCTGGTCCAGTTGCCGCCGACCGCGTACACATCACTCGCGGAGCTCCCCCAAACAGCGTTGAGATACAACCCCGGAGGAATATCCATGGCGGTCCATTGCGCGCCGTTATAGCGGAGAATCGTCCCGTCCCCCACGGCGAACACACTGCTGCCGGAGAAGCCCCAGACACCAAACAGTGGCTGCCCCATCCCACCCTGGGGATGCCAGGCACTGCCATCGAAGTGCATGATCGCGCCAGACAGCCCCACCGCGAAGATGTCATTAGCAGCACTGCCCCAAATCCCCCGGAGTTGCGCATTGATTGTCCATTCCCAGGTTGAACCCTCGCGGTGAAGGATCGTCCCGCTGCCGGCCACGACGTAGAAATCACCGCCGGAGCTGCCCCAAATTCCGCTGAACGCGTCCTCGGTGCTTCCCCGCGTGGCAACAGTCCAACCGGAACCATCATAGTGAAGCACGACGCCGAATCCGTGCCCCGCTCCGCCACCAACCACCCACACGTCGTGACTCGAACTGCCCCAGACAGAGCGCAGCGCTACGGCCGAGGGGTTTTTCGTCAGCGCCCAACTGCTCCCATTGAAATGCGAAACGGACTGCTCGCCGACAACGAAGATGTCGCTGGACGACGTCCCCCAAATGGCCATGCCGCTGCCGCCGACAAACGTGTTCCACTCAACCCCATCGAAGTGCAGCATCCGGCCGCCGCCCACGACGAAAACATCGCTGCCCGAGGTCCCCCACACGGCCAGGCCTCCGGTCGGATTGCTGTCCATTGTGCTCCAACTCGCACCATCGTAGTGCAGGATCACACTGGGTCCCACTGCGAACACATCGGTTGGCGAACTTCCCCAGATCCCCGACAAGCCCGCCGTTGTCCCGCTGGTCATCGCGCTCCAAGCCGTGCCATCATAGTGGAGAATGACACCGCCATCCCCCACGGCGAATACACTGCTGCCGGAACTGCCCCAGACGGCGCGCAGAAACGCGGAGCTCCCGCTGTTCATGGCGCGATAAACTTCGCCATCGTAATGGCCAATTGTACCGCCCAGCCCCACGAAGAACACATCACCTGGCCCGCTCCCCCATACGGCCTGCGGGGCGAATCCTCCGGCCATGGTCTCCCAATTCCACGTGGGCTGATCCCCCGGAGGCGATGTCGATTTATGGCTGCACCCCATAATTAGGGCCGTGAGGACGAAACAGATAAGGCGCAGACGGGGTGAACTCATAACGTCCTCCGGTTGGTCCAGTGGTTATTCTTCGATCGGGGCGAGCACATAGATCACCCAGGGGGCAATGCGTGTCTCGTTGACCCAAGGGTATGGCTCATCCTCACGGGCCAACGGGCGACAGACCTCGATGGACTTGAGACCCGCACTTGCATACACGGCGCGATAATCGGCGTCGCTCCAGACGATATCCTCGACCGGCCGGGAGTCGGCGTGGTCGGTGACGATGATCTTCACCGGATCGCCGCTTTTCGCCCGGCGATTCTCCGGGTAGTCCTTGCTGGAGAACGACGCCCACTCGTGGATGTAGATTTCGGGAGCGGACACCAGACTGACGATTCGGCCCTTTGGGTTGAGCAAATTGTGCAGGTCGCGGAAGATCGCGACTTTTTTGGCCATGGTTGGGATGTTGTCGAAGGTAAAGATCGAGGTGATCAAGTCGAAATGCTGGCCAGCCCATGAACTGAAATCATCATCGGGAATCAGCCGGTAGTCGCCGGCAGGATCAGCTTGCCGCGCCAGACGGATCATTTCCTCGGAGATATCCGCACCGACGGCGTCGAATCCCAAGTCTTTGAGGAATCGGGTGGATCGTCCTGTCCCACAGCCAAAATCCATCGCGCGGCGTCCGTGAGCGTGCTTTCGGTAAATTTCCGGAAGATCGCGGTAGGCGAGATAGTACGTGTTGGTGAATCCGAGGCGGGCGTAGGCCTCGGCG
>JACRMA010000139.1 GCA_016235085.1 Candidatus Zixiibacteriota bacterium | reverse complement strand
GTTACCAACGAATCAGGGAAGGCGTTAGACGGCAGACGAGAGCCAGATGTGCTCAATCAGGTAGTACACGAATGCGATAGATTTGGGTTTTTGCGCACTCATAAAGCACCTATCGACATCTTATACGCACCGATCAGGCATCAATTTGCGCCTTCTGGAGCACCCCGGAATAGTCGACATAGACGGCCTTCCATTCGGAGAATACGTCGAGCGCGGCCTGTCCGGCCTCCCGATGCCCGTTGCCGGTGGCCTTGGTGCCGCCAAAGGGGAGATGCACCTCGGCCCCGATCGTGGGGGCGTTGATGTAGAAGATACCGGTATAGACATCACGCATCGCAACGAAGGCGCGGTTGATATCGCGAGTATAGATCGACGCCGAAAGTCCGTAAATCACGCTGTTGCAGACCTCGATAGCCTGCTCAAACGAATCGACCGGGATCAGCGACACGACCGGTCCAAAGATCTCCTCTGTCGCCAGCCGCATATCGGGGGCGACATCGCCGAAGACAGTCGGTTCGTGGAAGAATCCATACTTGAGATCGCCTTCGGTGAGACGGTGCCCGCCGCACAACAGCTTGGCGCCGTCCTCTTTGGTCCCGATTTGCACGTATTGTTCCACCGTGCGCAACTGGGATTCGGAAACCGCTGGGCCCATGTCAACCGACGCGTCGAGGCCATTGCCCACTTTGAGACGGCGGGCGCGTTCGATATAGGCATCGACGAACTTCTTGTAGACTTTCTTGTGGATGATCACGCGCGAGGTCGCGGTGCAATGCTGCCCCGTGGTCCCGAAACCGCCCCAGAGCGCGCCATCGACGGCCAGATCGATGTCCGCGTCGTCCATCACCATTTGTGCATTCTTGCCGCCCATCTCCAGACACGAGTGCTTGAATGACGGCCCGCACAAGGCCGAGACCGAGCGGCCCACTTCGGTCGATCCGGTGAACGAGACTAGCTTCACATCCGGGTGGTTGATCAACGGCTCGCCGACTTCCCGTCCCGATCCAGTAACCATGTTGACGACGCCGTCCGGAATGCCGCACTCGTGCAGCACCGAAACGAAGTTCACGACCGACAGCGGCGTATCGGTGGCCGGCTTGATCACGACCGTATTGCCCAGTACCAGGGCCGGCATGATCTTCCACGATGGAATCGCCATGGGGAAATTCCAGGGTGTGATCATCGCGCAGACGCCGAGTGGCTGGCGCACGGACATCTGGAACTTGTTGCGAAGCTCCGAAGGCGTTGTATGGCCGAACTGGCGGCGTCCTTCGCCCGCCATGTAATACGACATGTCGATCGCTTCATGGACGTCCCCCTGAGTTTCCTTGAGGACCTTGCCCATTTCACGCGTCATGTCGCGCGCAAACTGGTCTTTGTAATGGATCAGGCGTTCGCCGACTTTGAAGATGATCTCGGCGCGTTTGGGCGCCGGCACCAACCGCCATGACTTGAACGCCTCGGCCGCCGCCGCGACCGCCTTGTTGACGTCGCGTTTGT
The DNA here is from genome assembly GCA_016235085.1 of Candidatus Zixiibacteriota bacterium. GTDB lineage: Bacteria > Zixibacteria > MSB-5A5 > WJJR01 > WJJR01 > JACRMA01. Next base: position 2,106 of record JACRMA010000139.1, on the reverse strand, counting down.
CGGACTTCTGGAATGTGCCGACAACTTCCCGGGTGTCAGCCGGGTTCCGGTTCTCGAATGTCTGGCCGGTCGCGGAAGCGACCCACTTGCCACCGATGAAATTCTTATGCTCAACTGCCGCTGGTTTGGCAGACTTTGCTGAGGCCGTCTTGGCTTTTGCCGTGGGCATTGTACTGGCTCCTTTCGGCGGCGATCAATGTCCCGCCAGAACAATCAGGATACCGCCAGGAATGAGGCTCAGCAAGGCGGAAACAGACGGGGAGTGTCAAATCCATGCACTTCACGACATTAACGGCCGTCTCCCGCTCCACATAAGATGATCACTCCAGAGGTTGTGAACGGGGCATAACCCCAGCGTCTTTCCTTCGAAAGAGAGCATCCAGTGTGTGAAAGCGAGTGTGGATACCCTGCGCGGGAATGACGGAGAGTCGGTTTGCGCGTGCACGGGATCTTCTTTCGCGGAAACGCTTCCCCCCGGCATTGACAGAATGCAAATGATCGGCTATAGTAATCACAGGGTAGTACGTCTTCTCAGTCTTTCGGAGGTGGGAAATGGACGAAGCCAAAGGCTCAAATTCACGGCTGCAGGCACGGTGGTTCCACATCTCGATTCTGTGCTTGTGTGTGCTTTTGGCTGGTTCAACTCTCGCGAGGGCCCAGGCTCCCTATCGAATCTGCGTGGTCGGGATTGACACGACCGGTCAGCCGGTCTTGCCCCCGGCGGTTATCCATGCCGCTTCCGGCGGTTTTGTCCGTGTCGGCGTTTGGATCGATCCAGCCGGTGGTTCAACGGAAGGAATCAAGAGTTTCGATTTGCTGTTGTGTTACGATGCCAACGTTCTTTCCCGTCTCACTGTGTTGCGGGGGAGTGGACTGGCGAGCGATTGGGAATTTTTCTCGTACCGGTTTGAATCGGCTGGACAGATTCGACTGATCGGGAGCGCCGATTTGCCGGGCGGCCCGACACCGGGCGATGCCGCGTTCGATCCTCGGGGGATGATCGCTGGGATGGGATTCTATGTGACCGCCGACGCGGCACAGGTTGGCACGTGTACCGATCTGTCCTTCTGCGCGTTTGCGTGCGGCGACAACGTCTTGACTTCGCGCTACGGTGACACTTCGTACGTTCCCACGGGTGTAGGTGTGGTCATTGGTCCGGGCTATGACCCTGGGCATTGCAAGGTTGGGACCGGCGGCGGGCGTGAGGCACGAATCGATTTTTGCCCCGCCCAGCTCTGTATCGATTCGTCATACATCGGGTGCGGCGACGTTAATTTGAATGGAATCCGTGGCGAGATTGCGGACATCATTCTGTTTGCCCGGTACTTTATCTACGGTCCGTCGGTCTTCGAACCATTCGTGCCATTTCCTTTCCCCTGGGAACAACTCGATTGCGACGGCGATGGCCACGTCGGCGTCTCCGATCTGGTCATGATGATCCGGATGTACCTCATCGGGATGCCGATCAGCCCCGGTGGCAGCCTTAAGCCATCGGCGCAACCTGCCACCGCCGATCTGTCGTGGCAGATTTCCGATGGTGCTTTGAAGATTCAGACCACGTCCAATTTGCCGATCGGTGGCATGCTGCTCACATATCGTTACGATGGGTTTGATCTCGGAGTGGCGGCCCCAGCAGTTGAGTCGCAGATGCAGGTCCGTTCTGCCTCCGCGCGCGGGCTTTATCGCATTCTCATTCACCCGGATCCGAATGAGGCAGGGGGGATGATACCGGCTGGTTCAAATGTGATCGCGACCGTGCCGGTCAAGGGCAATGGTACCCTCGAGCTGGTCGGGCAGGAGGCGTGCGATTACTACGGCTTCCCAATGACGCTGCGCGTGAGTGCTGCACTTCCGCAAGGATTTGCCTTGTTGCCGAATTATCCCAATCCGTTCAACGCCGGAACTGTTATTCCCTTCCAATTGAATGGCGAATCGGACTGGACGCTGACGATTTACAACGTCGCGGGCCAGACCATACGCACATTCGAGGGCCACGGCGCCGGGCGCACTCAGATTGAATGGGACGGCACGACATCGGCAGGGACTCCGCTCGCCAGCGGAATCTACTTCTGCCGGCTGGTGGCCGATCAGAATTACTCCACACGG
>JACRMA010000142.1 GCA_016235085.1 Candidatus Zixiibacteriota bacterium | reverse complement strand
GAATGGCGCCGTGTCGAAGCCAAGTTCGAGAACTTCAACTTCGCCCACCCGGAAGCCAACTATGTCCTCCGGGTCCTGATGGCCAACACCGTCGAGGTCGTGCCGGATACGCAGGGGCGAATTCTCATCCCCCAGGCGCTCGCCGACAAGGTTGGCATCAAGAAAGACGTCCTGATTCTGGGGATGATCCGCCGCATCGAGTTCTGGGGCACCGAGAAGTTCGATCAGTACGTTGAGGGATTCGGGAAATCGTACGAGGAGGTTGCGGCCCAATTACTCCTATAGAGGCCGCCGGTACGGGTCGACCGCCGCTGGAGGGCGGACATCTGCCGGTCATGGCGGATGAAGTACTTCGTGAACTGATCACTGATCTTGATGGAATTTACTTCGATGCGACAATCGGCAACGCCGGTCACGCGGAATTGATCATGAATCGATTGAGTCCCAACGCGAAGCTCGTGGGCTCGGACAGCGATCCCGAAGCCGCCGCGCTCGCGGTGCGACGTCTCGCCGCATTCGGCGAACGTGCGATCGTCGTTCACGCCGACTACCGTGAGCTCGCTAAGATCTTCGAGGATCTCGGCATCGAAAAGATCAACGGCGCTCTCTTTGATCTCGGGCTCTCGTCACTTCAGTTGGACAACCCGCGCCGCGGGTTTGCCTACCGCCTCGATGGTCCGCTCGATCTGAGATTCGATCCCACCCGGGGCCAGCCAACCTCGGACTGGGTAAACTCGGCCTCCGAGGAAGAACTCGCAGGCATCTTCAAGAGATTCGGCGAAGAACCCAACGCGCGCCGCATCGCCCGGCGCATCGTCAAACTTCGCGCTGCGCAACCCATCGAGACGACCACCCAATTGCGGGATCTGATTATCTCGGTCGTGGGACCGAACGGACGCATCTGGGGACGCACGGCCGCCAGGATCTTCCAGGCCCTGCGTGTCCACAGCAATTCCGAACTCGACGCCATCGCCATGGGGCTGACCTCGGCGCTGGACCTGCTCTCCGAAGGTTCACGCTTGGTTGTGATCGCCTATCACTCGCTCGAAGACCGGATCGTCAAGACGATCATGCGCGAGGCCGCCCGCAAATGCGACTGCCCCAGGATCTACGGGCAATGCCGCTGTGGCGCCAGCCCGCGCGGCCACCTCGTTCACAAGCGCGTGCTGCGTCCCACCGAGGCAGAATGCGCCGCCAACCCGCGAGCGCAGGCAGCCCGAATGAGAGTATTTGAAGTGCACATCTCCGAATCGTCATGGGGGACAAAATGACCGGCCGGTTGCGAGCCGCGCTCGAGGTCTTCGGCCCCCGCTGGTGGCTGACGGCATTTCTCATCGCCACCCTCTGGGTCTGGCAGAGATACACCGTCGTTCAACTGGGCCATCGCATCGACCGGCTCCAGACGCACATCACGGAAATGGACCGGGTGCGTGTCGCCTTGCTCGCGGAAAACTCCCGCTTGTCATCGCGATCGCGCATCGAGGAAATCGCCATCAACCATCTGGGGATGATCCCAACTCCCGAGAGCCGGCGCGTTCGCTTCGCCTGCGCGCCACGGCCAGGGATACCGGGGCATCCAGCCGATGAATTGCCATCATTGCGCAACGGCCAATCGGGATCGTTGCGGCTGACACAAGCGGGGACAGATCAAAGGAATTACTGAAAAGTAGAGAGGCGCCGGGCCCAAACGCAGGACGCGCACGGACAGCCATTGGACGGCATATGGTTCAGGGACAAAGAACACGCCAACTGGAAGCGACATTCGCCCGCCGCCGGCGACTTCTGCTGGTAGCCGGTTTGTGCGTCTGGGGGGCGATTTGGGCCCGCGCATTCTACTTGCAAGTCATCAACCAAACTCCCCTTGCGGATATGGCAGGGGACCAGAGTGACCGCACGATCCGGCTGCCCGCGCCGCGCGGCGACATTGTCGACCGCCGTGGACGGCTACTGGCCGTCAGCATCGAAAAAGAATCGTTCGCAGCCTATCCGGACCGTGAAACCTCGGCGCAACTGCTGGCGGCGAAATTCTCTCCCATCCTCGGCTCACCCGCGACCAGCCTCGCGGTGGCTTGGGGGAAGCGTAGCGGCGTCTACACCCCGCTCGCCCGCCGATGTGACCAGCCGACCGCCCAATTGATCCGCTCCTGGAAACTGCCCGGGATTCAGGCCAGTCACGAGTACGACCGAGTCTATCCCTGTGTGCAAACCGACGTCACCGATCCCATCGGATTTGTCAACGATGCCATTGACGGGGCCTCAGGGCTTGAGCTCGCATACGATCGCGTATTGTCCGGCGCCGATGGTGAGGGCGTCTACCTGCGCGATGCGTCCGGCCGCCGTTTCTCCCTCGATCCCGTCCCGGTCAAGCCGGTCCGGCCCGGAGCGCGGTTGCATCTGACGTTGGATTGGAGCAGCCAGTCGATTCTCTCCGAAGAACTCGTGGCCGCAGTCCAAAAGTGGCGGGCCAACTCCGGAATGGCAATCCTGATGGACCCGCACACCGGCGCCATCCTGGCAATGGTGGACTACGATCCCAATGGTCTCGGCCGCAAGGCCCGCAAGAATCGCCTTGTCTCCGATGTCATGGAGCCCGGTTCGACCTTCAAGCTTGTTGCTTACGCCGGCGCCCTGTCCGATGGACTCGTCGACTTGACCCGCCGGTTCGATGGCGGCAATGGCCAGGGGACTTTTTCCGGACGTGTTCTTCATGACGACAAGCGCCACGGCATCCTGACCACGGCCGAAGCGTTCATCGTCTCTTCGAATGTCGCTACCGCGCGCATCGCGAATCTCATGCCGCCCGGACGGCTCGAATATTGGATTCGCCGCTTTGGCTTCGGTGACTCCACCGGCGTCGACCTGCCCGGCGAATCCCGCGGCCATATCGCGCGCCAAAAACACACAGAAATCAACATTGCGACGATGTCAATCGGTCACGGTGTATCGGTGACGCCGCTCCAGCTTGCGACCGCCTATTCCGCGGTGGCCAATGGCGGTTACCTTGTGCGCCCCCATCTGCTCGACGCGGTCGAGACGGCCGACGGGAAATTCATCCCCTCGCGCACGACGGGACGGCGTGTGTTGGACCCCGAAGTCGTCCACCTCATGCAGAAGATCATGACCGGAGTCGTCCATGAAGGAACCGCCAAGGTCATCTGGGATCCGGCATATCCCATCGCCGGCAAGACGGGCACGGCTGAGAAGCCCGACCTGAAGACACATCGCTACGACAAATCCAAATACATGGCGACATTCGTCGGCTTCTATCCCGCCGACAAACCGCGTGTCCTCGGCCTGGTGATTCTCGATGAACCCAAGCCGATCCACTACGGCGGATACACCGCTGCGCCGGTTCTGTTGAACGCCGTCCGCCGTGGCGCCGCCGGTGACGAGAACGACCTGATGCCGGATTACCAGTTCGATCCCGGCCTTCTCCCGACCGACAGTATTCGCGATGCGCGCGATGACTGGACACGGCAATTGGTGGCGGCGGTCGCGCCCTCCTTCATGGAAGCGCGCGCCGAAACCTCGGCCAGCGCGATGGTCAATGAACTCGATGCCGCCACGGCCATCGACCAACCCCAGGGATTCGAGGTCGGATGGAACCGTTTGGTACCGACCGCCACCGTGAAGGCGAAGACCGCCGTTCCCTTTGTTGAAACCTGGCCCGATCTCACCGGCAAGAGCCTGCGTGACGCGTTCGGGCCATTGCGTGATCTCGGGGCCAAATGGGAGGTTTCCGGTGCTGGCACCATCGTCGCCCAGGACCCGCCCGCAGGCACTCCGCTGGCTGAGGACCGTCTATGCCGGTTAACGTTGCAATGATCCGCATGGCGGACACCAGAACCCTGGCTGGCGTGCTTGAGATACCCGCGGACGCCACGGGTGCGTTGCGTGTGTCCGGCCTCGCATATGATTCCCGGCAGGTGCATCCCGGCGATCTGTTCTTCGCGCTCCCCGGTGCAAGGGCCGATGGCGCCGAGTTCGCCGCACAGGCCGCGATCAATGGTGCAGTGGCGGTGGTGGCCGAACGGGCATTGCCGCTCAAAATCCCGGTGATCATCGTCCCGAATGCGCGCCGCGCCATGGCCGAAGCGGCGTTGCGTTTCTACGACAATCCGGATCAGAGAATGGAGCTTTTCGGTGTCATTGGCACCAATGGCAAGTCAACCATAGCGGCCGGTCTCGAAGCGTTGTGGAGTGCCGCCGGCATCCCGGCCGGACTGATTGGCACAATCACGTACCGCTGGGGAAACCAGTCGATCCCCGCGCCGCGCACGACACCCGAATCGCCTGATCTGGTCTCCATGCTGGAACGGATGCGTGCCGACGGTGTGCGCAATGTCGCCTGTGAAGTTTCCTCCCACGCCATCGCGCTCGACCGTGCCTGGGGAATTCACTTCCGCGCCGGGATCTTCACCAATGTCACCCGCGACCACCTCGACTTTCACAAGACATTCGAGGAATACCGCCGCGTCAAGTCGCTGTTCTTCGAAAATCTCTCCGGCCCGGACACGTTTGCCGCCATCAATGTTGACGATCCGTCGGCGGACGTCTTCGTGCGCGCCTCCCGCTCCACGCGTGTGATTCGCTACTCGGCGCGCCGCAAAGATGTTGACGTCGGGCTGGAAATCACCTCCCACAATTTCGACGGCACGCGCGGTCAGCTTCTGCTCGGCGGGGAAGTGCACCCGTTCTTCTCTCCGCTGTGGGGCCGTTTCAATCACGCCAATCTGGCGGCAATGGCCGCGGCCGCGTGGGGAGCGGGACTCCCCGGCGGGACAGTCGCGGCCGGACTGGCCGCATTTCCTGGAATCTCGGGACGCCTCGAACGCATTCCCAGTTCGGCGCCCTTCGATGTCTTTGTTGATTATGCGCACACCCCGGATGCCCTCGATGCCGTGCTCTCGGCGGCGCGTCCGTTGGTGCGGGGCAAACTGCGCGTTCTTTTCGGCGCCGGCGGCAATCGTGATCGCGGCAAGCGCCCCGAAATGGCACACGCAGTGGAAGAGTGGGCTGACGAAATCTACCTCACCTCCGACAATCCCAGATCGGAGGATCCGCTGGCAATTATCGAGGAAGTCAAAGCGGGCTTTACAAAGGGGGCGCCGACTGTCTGCGACCCCGATCGGTACCGTGCCATCGAACGGGCGGTCACCGATGCGAATCCCGGCGATGTGGTCATTCTGTGCGGGAAAGGCCACGAACAGACTCAAGAAATCGCTGGTGTCTTCCATCGGTTCTCCGACCAGGAAACGGCGGCAGGGATACTTGCGGCGGGCGGGCACCCGCCGCACAACCCGCAAGGGAAGCGGGGCGGGATTATTCCCGGTTCGGCGGTGGGTCCAGGGGGGGACCCGCCGCCATCTCGATCTTAATCGCGGTTTTCGCGTTTCGATATTATTGTGATCACTATGACTGTTGAGAGCGCCTGCCAGATTACCAATGGGCAGATCGACAAAGCAGGGAGCCCCCGGGCCGGATTCCGGGGGGTCTGCATCAACTCGCGCGCCATCCGTCCCGGCAATGCCTTCGTCTGCTTGCAGGGTGCGAATGTCGATGGGCACCGCTTCGCCCGCCAGGCGGTCGAAAACGGCGCCGTAGCGGTGATCGCCGACCGGCTTCGTGCCAAACGCTGGCGCAACTGGCCGGTTCCGGTGATCGGGGTCGACGATCCCCTCACCGCGATGGGGGACCTGGCCGCCGAATATCGCAAGCTGTTCCCGACGCGGTATGTCGCCGTCACCGGTTCGGTCGGCAAGACCACAACCAAGGAACTGATCGCCGCCGCCCTCGCGGCCCGATTCCGCGTCTTCAAGTCCCCCGGAAATTACAACAACCTGATAGGTATTCCGCTCACGCTGCTGGCGCGGAATCAGCGGGCGCAGAGCTTGGAGAGCATTGGTGTGCTCGAATTCGGCATGTCCTCTCCCGGCGAAATCGCGCGCCTGACGGAAATCGTCCGACCCGCATGGGGAGTCCTCACACGCATCGCCCCCTCGCACCTGTTGCAGATGCGCTCGCTCGCGGCCATCGCCAAAGCCAAGCGCGAGCTTTTCGATCACTCTGATCCCGCAACCATCGCATTCCTGAATAATGACGACCCCTTTCAACGGCGCTGGCGGGATCGTTGGGACCACCAGACCGTCACCTACGCGACCGGTCGTGACGCCGATTTCATCTGTGGCCGCGTCACGGTGTCGCCCCGCGGTGGAATCGCCTTCACCGTCAATGGCCGCCACCAATTTGAGCTTCCGTTGCCGGGAAGCCACAATGCCGCCAATGCGCTCGCCGCGATCGCTGTCGCCCGTCACTTCAAGATTCCCTTTGCGTAAATCGCTGCGGCCCTCCGCAAAGTGAAACCGGTGGGCCAGCGTTCACTGCTCACACGCATCAAAGGCGTGACTCTTCTGGAGGATTGCTATAACGCCAGTCCGACGGCGACCATCGCCGCGCTCGAGGCCCTCGCGGCGTGGCCTAATGCCGCTCGCCGGATCGCCGTCCTCGGAGCGATGCGCGAACTGGGCCCATCCGAGAAGAAGTGGCATCGCAGTGTCGGACGGAAGGCCGTGCGGCATGCGGACATTGTCATCACGGTCGGCGAGTTGGCGAGGGAATACACCTCCAGGCTGCAATCGAGCGGGGGAGGCGCGCAGATCGTGACGTGTCGAAATCGCGATGCCGCCGCCATTGCACTCAAACAGCTTGTCCAACCGGGTGACGTCATCCTGTTCAAGGCGTCGCACTCGGAGAAATTCGAAGAGATCGTCGCTCGGGTTCACGAGCATCTGGCAGGAAAAAAGAAACCGTAGAATCTGGCTTGCCAGCCCGATCGGGCCGGCGGGTTGTCGCTGACAGGAGAACTCGACCAATGCTCTACCACCTCCTTTATCCCCTGCACGACACCGTGTCGGTGTTTAATCTTTTCCGCTACATCACATTTCGTGCGGCTTACGCCGTCGTCACCGCCCTCGTCATTTCGATCTGGCTCGGCCCCTATATCATCGCGGCGCTCAAGCGCCATCAAGTCAATCAGTCCATCCGTCGCGAAGGTCCCAAGTCGCATTATACCAAAGAGGGAACGCCGACGATGGGAGGTCTCATCGTGCTCCTGTCCATCCTCGTCCCGACCCTGCTCTGGGCTGATCTGACCAACCGCTACATCCAGCTCATCGTGGGCGTCACCGCCGGCATGGGCCTGATCGGCTGGGTCGACGACTACTTCAAGGTCGTTCGTCGCCAGTCCAAAGGACTCGTCGCGAAAAAGAAGATGGCAGGCCAATTGATCCTGGGACTGGCTCTGGGTGTGATCCTCTACGCCTGGCCGCCAACGGCACAATTCACAACGGAGACAGACGTTCCCTTCTTCAAGAATCTGGTGCTCCCGCTGGGAATCTTCTTCATCCCCTTCGTGCTCCTGATCGTTTCCGGGACATCGAATGCGGTCAATCTGACCGATGGCCTCGATGGCTTGGCTATCGGACTCTCGGCCATCGCCTTCCTCGCGTTCGCTGGAATCGCCTACGTTTCCGGCCGTGTCGACTTCTCACGCTACTTGTCGATCCCGTTCCTTCCGGGTGTCGGAGAATTGACCATCTACTGCGGCGCCGCGGTCGGCGCCGCCCTGGGTTTTCTGTGGTTCAATTCCCATCCGGCTGAAGTCTTCATGGGCGATACCGGATCCCTGGCGCTCGGTGGTGCCATAGGCGCTCTGGCAGTTCTCACCAAGAAGGAATTGCTGCTGGTCATCCTCGGCGGTGTCTTCGTTGCCGAGGCGCTATCGGTAATTATTCAGGTTGGGTATTTCAAGTGGACCGGGCAGCGCGTCTTCAAGATGGCTCCCATCCATCATCACTTCGAGCTGCTGGGGTGGCCCGAACCAAAGGTCGTCGTCCGATTCTGGATCCTGGGTGCGATCTTCGCCCTGATCACGTTATCGACCCTGAAGATTCGCTGAGGGTATCACTCTGCTGAGGGATTGCAAATGATCTTCGCCAGCGCACTGGATGACCGTCGCACCATAACCGACAACCTCCGCCCCTTCGCGGATCGGGTGGCGGGACGGTCCGTGCTGATCATCGGCATGGCGCGTTCCGGGCTGGCTGCTGCCCGTATGCTCAGCGACGCGAAGGCCCGCGTCTTCGTGTCGGAAGCCAAGGATCGATCCGCCGTTGCCACTCAGGTCGCCTCCCTCGAGCAGAACCGCATCGCCTTTGAGACCGGTGGGCACACGATGCGTGGGCTGGACAACGCCGACTTCGTGGTTGTCAGTCCCGGAGTCTTGTCCGCCAATCCACTGGTCGCCTCCGCCCGTCAGAGAGGCCTTCCGATCTTCTCGGAACTCGAGGTCGCCTACTGGCTGACGGTCGGTACCGTATTGTCCGTCACCGGTTCCAACGGTAAGACCACAACCACCGCCTGGCTCGGTGCCATCTACCAAAGTGCGGGCAAATCCTCCGAGGTTGGAGGAAACATCGGCCGGGCTTTTTCCGAATTTGCCGCGAACCTCACTGCCGCCGACCGTGCCATCCTCGAGGTATCGACATTCCAACTCGAGTGCATCCAGGACTTCTGTCCACACGTGGGGTCGTTACTGAATCTGTCCCCCGATCATCTCGACCGCCATGGCACCTACGAAGAATACATTCGTCTGAAATTCCGGCTATTTGAAAACCAGACGCCGGCTGATGCCGCCATTCTCAATGCCGACGATTCGATGCTCGTCCAATGGGACAAGGACCGCCCCACCGGACGGGCGCGCCGCTGGTGGTTTTCCGCCACCGGACGCGTCTCTCCCGGTGTCTGGCTGGATGGTGCGCTTCTCCGCTTCGACACGGGGAAGACATCGGGCGTGATTCCGGGCTCCAATAATTTGATCCCTCCCGGTGAGCACAACCGTATGAACGCGGCCGCCGCTGTCGCGATGGCCCTGGCCGATGGCCTCACACCCGACGAAATCTCGAGCGGACTTCAATCCTTCCGCGGCGTCGAGCACCGGCTCGAACATGTGGCCGACGTGAACAGCATTTCCTTCGTCAACGATTCCAAGGCCACCAATCCCGATGCCGTTGCCAAGGCGATCGTCTCATTTGACCGGCCATTGGTGATTCTCATGGGTGGACTCGACAAGGGAACCGACTTTGGTGTTCTCGCTCCGGAGTTGAAGAAGCGGGCTCGCGCTTTGGTCTTCACCGGAAAGGCGGCACCCAAGCTCGAAGTGGAACTCGGTACGGAGATCCCGTATCGCACAGTTCCCCGTTTCGATGACGCCTTTGCCGCTGCCACCGAGATCGCCCAGCCGGGCGATATCGTACTGCTTTCACCCGGCTGTGCCAGCTTTGATCAGTTTGATAACTACGAGCACCGTGGACGTGTCTTCAAGCAACTCGTACTCGACTTCGCGCGGGAGGCGCAGGAATCCTGATGTCTGCCATTCCCTCAACCTGGACCGCACCGTTTTCCGTCGGCGATGCCGCCGTCGCGTCCACTCCGCGCGTGGCCATGCCCAAGGCCGACCGCTGGATCTGGATGGCCACAATGGCGCTCATGGGTCTGGGCACGGTGATGGTTCTCTCGGCATCCGTGATGATCGCCGAGAAGCGCTACGGCGCCCCCGGTTTCTTCTGGAAACGCCAGGTGATCTGGTGGGTACTGGCGGCGCTCCTCATGCTGGCCCTGTCACGATTCGACTACCGCCGTCTGCGAAAGTCAGCTCCGGCCCTGCTGCTTGTCGGCTTGATCGGACTGATCGTGGTTCTGTTCTCGCCCCCGGTCAATGGCGCCCACCGCTGGATTCCGCTCGGCTGGTTCAATCTCCAGCCATTCGAAGCCTTCCGTTTGGCAATGATTCTTTACGCCGCCGCCTTCCTCGCGAAACGGGGCGAAGAACTCACCAACCTCAAGCGCTGGATCCCGCTCATGGTCGTCCTCGTCATCGCGAGCGGTCTGCTTCTTCTCGAGCCTGAGTTCTCCGGCGTCCTGACCACGTGGGCCACGATCGGGATCATGCTCATTGCGGCAGGCGCGCGTTGGCGGCATCTGATGCCCGCGGTGGTTGTCGCCGTTCTTGCCGCGGTGATCCTGGTCTTTGGACTTGGCTACAAAAAGGCCCGTGTCGACGATTGGGAAAACGGGCTCAGCAGCACCGGCGGTTCCTATCAGGTGCAGCAAAGCAAGATCGCGATCGGTTCCGGTGGTTTGATTGGCAAAGGGTTGGGAAACGGCCGGGCGAAGATGCTGTATCTCCCCGAGCCGCACACCGATTTCATCCTCGCCACGGTGGGGGAGGAGCTTGGCCTGGCAGGCATGACCGGAGTCTTGTTGGCATTCGCAATTCTGGTCTTCCGAGGCTGGAAAGTGGCCTCGCGCGCTCCCGATCGATTTGGTTACCTCCTGGTCATCGGAATCGGTGGATCGCTCCTGGTCAATGCCGGACTGAATGCGGCGGTGGTCACCGGAATTTCCCCGGCGACCGGCCTGCCTCTCCCATTCGTCAGTTATGGCGGTTCCTCGCTCCTATGCACCGCAGTGGCGTGGGGTGTCGTACTGAATGTCTCCCGGTTCCGGGAGTCGTCGTGGTAGGAGTGGCATGCGCGTTCTGATGGCCGCGGGTGGCACCGGCGGGCACTTGATTCCGGCCATCCGCATTGCGGAGGCCATCAGCCGCCAAAAAGATCGTGCAGAGTTCTTGTTCGTCGGTGGTGACAAAGGATTGGAAGCGAAGGTGATCGCAGGACGCGGATATCGCTACATCGGTCTGCCGGCGCGGGGATTCATGCGCAGCCGCATTTGGCGCAACTTCGGTGCCCTCTGGAGCAATATCCACGCCAACCGCCAGGCCCGTACGGTCGTGGCCGAGTTCCATCCCGATGTCGCCATCGGTTGTGGCGGGTACGCCTCCTTCTTCCCGATTCGCGCCGCCCGCTCACGCCGGATTCCCTATGTGCTCCAGGAGCAAAACCGCCTCCCAGGTCTGGTGACCCGCTGGCTCTCCGCCAGAGCGCAAACCGTTTTCATTGCCTTCGAGCAAACCCGCCCTCAATTGCCCAAGGCAAAGTCAATCGAGCTCGTCGGCAACCCGGTCGATCCCCGGCTGGCGACAATGGCACGCAACCTCGCTCGCAAGAATTGGGGCATGTCGGAAGGGGAGAGGGTGATCCTGGTCACTGGTGGCTCCGGTGGCGCCCGCTCGATCAATCAGAATGTCGCCTTAGCGCTCAAAAAGGACTGTCCGAAGCCACCGATTACCGTGCTCTGGCAGACAGGCCGCCACAGCATAGACTGGGATCACACCCCGGCCGCTGGATGGGTGGTACGGGACTTCGAATTCACCGATGCCATGACCGAGGCATTTGTCGCCGCCGATGTGATCATCGCCCGCGCCGGTGCCCTGACCATCTCCGAACTCGCCGTTGTCGGACGCCCGGCCATACTGGTGCCGTTCCCATTCGCCACGGCCGACCATCAGACCCACAACGCCCGTGTCCTGGTTGAGGCCGGCGGGGCGATGCTGTATGAGGATCGCCAGCTTCCAACTGTTTCATTGCTTGATCAGGCAGTCGGCCTGCTCAGTGACACTTCCCGACTGGAAGCCATGAGCCGTGCCAGCCGCGCCCTGGGACGTCCCGATGCCGCCGATCGCATTGCGACCCACGTCATTTCTCTTGCCGAAAGGACGATTCTTGGGGACAATTAGCCATATGTGGGCGCGTCGCGTCAAACGGTTGCATTTCGTCGGCATCGGTGGTGCTGGTATGTCCGGCATGGCGGAAGTTCTGCTCGCCATGGGATTCTCGATCACCGGTTCCGATATCGCCGAGTCCGAGACCATTGACCGCCTCAAGCATCTTGGCATCCCCGTGCATCTGAGCCATGAAGCCTCGCACATAACCGGCGCCGATGTCGTCGTGATTTCCTCCGCGGTGCAATCGGACAATCCCGAAGTGGCGGCGGCACTGCGCACGGGTGTCCCAGTCATTCGCCGCGCCGAAATGCTCGGCGAGCTGATGCGCTTGAAATTCTCCGTCGGCATCGCCGGCACCCATGGCAAGACAACGACGACGTCAATGATCGGCCACATCCTGATGCGCGCCGGTCTCGATCCCACCGTGATTGTTGGTGGACGCGTCATCAGTCTCGATGCCAATGCGCAGGTCGGGCAAAGCCAGTATCTCGTGGCCGAGGCCGACGAGTACGATCACTCGTTTCTCTGCCTGCATCCGACCATTGCACTCGCCACCAATCTCGAGGAGGACCACCTCGACTGTTACTCGGGGCTGGCAGACCTGCAGGATAACTTTATTCAGTTCTTCCAGCGCGTGCCCTTCTACGGTTCCGTGCTGACCAATATCGATTCTCCCGCACTCGCGGCGATTCATGCTCGCATCAACCGCCGCCACCGCACTTATGGTTTCTCGGAGGGGGCTGATGTCCGCGCAGTCGGTTTGAATCTCACCTCCCGCTCCGGCCGGTTTGAGTTGCACGCCGATGGCAAGCGGGTGGGGGATGTCGAAGTCATGCTGCCCGGACGGCACAACGCCGAGAACGCACTCGCGGCCGCGGCGGCCGCCCTGGAAATGGAAATCGAATTCGGCGCCATTCACGATGCCTTGCGCAGTTTCACGGGAGTCGGACGCCGGTTCGAACTCATCGGCGCGAAATCGGGAATCACCGTCGTCGATGACTACGGTCATCATCCCACGGAAGTCAAAGCTGCGCTGGCTGCCGGCCGCCTCTGGCTGGATGGCAAGGGGAAGCTGATCGCGATTTTCCAGCCGCACCTGTTCTCACGCACACGCGATTTCTATCGCCAGTTCGCCGAGGTCTTGTCTGGTGCCGACGGTGTGATCCTGGCGCCAATCTACCCCGCGCGTGAACAACCGATGCCCGGTGTCACTTCCGCTCTGATATCCGACGAGTTGAAATCGGCCCGATTTCCGCTCGGGAGCCATCTGGCCGGACAACTGGACGACGTTGTGAATCTGGCGCTCGAGATGGCGCGCCCCGGTGATTTGATTATGACCATTGGCGCGGGCTCGATCTACCGCATGGCGCCCAGGATCGTCGCTGGTCTTAACGCTGTGGGGGTTGCCTCGTGAAGGGCGCCACTCTCACCGTCCCCGGTGTCGTCCGGCTGACTCCCGCCGTTCGCCGCCGCCGTTGGTGGCTCTCTTGGCGCCTCTGGGTGATTGTCGTCGATGCGCTGCTGATGGCCGGAGTTTTCGCCGTGAGGAAGTGGCCGCTCGTCAAGATTCGCCAGGTCTCGGTCGAAGGGCCATCCGCGTGGGAATCGAAAGCCCGTTCACTCGTGTTCCTGCCGTCGGATTCGAATCTATTCTCTTTGGACCTGGATGAATTGCAGACCCGCTTGCAGGCCGAGTTCGGCAGTCTCGCCGACTGCCACGCGCAGTTGCTGCTCCCCGACAAATTGGTGATTCAGATTTCCCCGACTCCGCTGACTCTCTGGACCGTTGGAGGCCAGGGCGTCGGTGTGGATGGCTCAATCCTCACCGCTCCCGCAATTGAACGGGCAGCCCCAATCTGGCGTGCACCCTTGGGCACATACGGCGATGCACTCAACCGTCAGAGCCAACACGCCGCTGGCGCGTGGTCGCAGATTCTCGATGCCGATGGGCGGTTCACCAATGCCGTTTCGGAATTGGGTTGTGATTCTCTCTCGGGATGGACCATGGTCGGCTCTGATGGCCGGACCCGGATGAACATCGGCTGGAGCGATTTGACCCAGCACGCGAGCTACGTCTCGGCATTACTGGCCCGTTCTGACACCATCCTGGCAGGACCCTGCGCCATCGACGCGCGCTTCGACGGCCAGTTGATTGTCAGCCGGCTGGCGATGCTCGAGGATTCCGTTGCGGTGAATGATTCCGGTAAGGCACGCGTAGCGCGTCCCAAAACCACGGTGGCGGCCGTCACAGAAACCGCCCCTCCCAAAACCACGCTCGGCAGTCCGGTCAAGCTGGCGATCGGCGACTCCCTGGGTACAGTCCCAGCGTCCGCAAGACTGCGGACCCCGTCCCACCCGAAGTCGCCGACGAAGAGCACTATCTCTCGCCCATCCGTGTCCACTAAGTCCACTGGGTCCACTCAGTCCACTAAGTCCAAGAAGCCGACAACTCACTCTCGCAAACACGCTCGCAAGGGGGGCGCATGACAGCCGCATTTTCAACCATCACCGGTCTGGACATCGGGACTTCGCAGGTGACCGCGATCACCGCCGAAGTCGACCCCGATGGGACCTGTAAGATCGTCGGTGTCGGCCAAGCCCCGTCGCCGGGCTTGCGCCGCGGGGTCATCGTCCACTTGGACCGTACCTCGGAGGCAATCCGCCGCGCCCTGGCGGATGCCGAACTCATGGCCGGGGTACCGCCCGGCTCGATTCACGCCAATATCGCCGGCGACCACATTCGCAGTGTGAATTCACGCGGCGTGGTGGCGGTCTCGAAACGTGGCGGTATCATCGGTGAGGAAGATGTCGATCGCGTCATGCAGGCCGCCCGTGCGGTGCCCGTCCCGCCCGACCGTGAGGTCATCCATGTCCTGCCACGCGAATTCATCGTCGATGATCAGGGCGGTATCAAAGACCCGATCGGCATGGTCGGATCGCGTCTCGAAGTCGAGGTTCACATCGTCACCGCCGCGGCGCTTGCCGTTAACAATATCCACCATTGCACCCAGCAGGCCGGGTACACCCTCGATTCACTCACACTATCAATTCTCGCGACCGCTGACGCGGTTCTCTCCGAACGCGAACGCGAGATGGGTGTTGCGCTGGTCGATGTTGGCGCCGGTCTGACCGACGTCGCGGTGTTCCTCGATGATGCCGTTCGGCATACGGCCACCATCGCGCTCGGCGGACGCAATGTGACCAACGATCTGGCCATCGGCCTGCGCACCACGATCGACTCGGCGGAACAAATCAAACTCACCGCCGGTGCCGCTCTCTCGGAGTCGATCAACGCTCCCGAAACTGTCTCGGTCCCGGGAGTGGGCGATCAGCCGCCGCGTGAGGTCTCGCAACGCGTGATCGCGTCGATCATCGGCCCCCGCCTCGAGGAACTCTTCTTGTTGGCGAAGGCCGAGATTCAGAAGGCTCCGATCACCGACATGCTCGCTTCGGGAGTGGTCTTGGCGGGCGGTGGTGGTGCCATCAGCGGAGCGGCCGAACTGGCCGAACGCATTTTCGATCTCCCGGTGCGCATCGGACGCCCCTCGGACACGCTGGGCCTGATGGGCCTGGCCACCGGCGCGGCCAACGCGACCGCCGTCGGCCTGATTACCCGTGCCAGCGCCGGATCAGCGGCGGCCCCGGTGCCGCAAGGCGTTTTCCGCCGCCTGACGGCCCGAATCGGCAACGTTCTTTCTGAATTTCTATAGGTCCTATGGGTCATATGTGTCCTATTGCTTTTTGAAAAAGGGGAGGCTGACATGACATTTGAATACGCACTGGAGGATGTTCTCGCCGCCAAACTCAAGGTCGTCGGCGTGGGCGGCGCCGGCGGCAACGCCGTCAACCGGATGATCGATGCCGGGCTGACCGGAGTCGAATTCTTGACCGTCAACACCGATTCCCAGGATTTGGAGCAATCCAAAGCGGCCTGCCGGATTCAAATCGGCACCAAACTGACCCGCGGCCTCGGCGCAGGCGCCGATCCGACCGTCGGCCGGCGCGCCATCGATGAGGATCGCGATCTGGTCAGCGCGGCGCTGGCCGGCGCCGACATGGTTTTCGTCACCGCGGGTATGGGCGGCGGTACCGGAACTGGTGCGGCTCCGGTCATCGCTGAACTCGCCCGCCAGCAGGGCGCTCTGACCGTCGCCATTGTGACCCGGCCGTTCGACTTCGAGGGCAAACGCCGGTCCACGCGTGCAGAGGAGGGATTGGAAGAACTGAAAGAGCGTGTGGACACGCTGATCTGCATTCCGAATCAGCGCCTGTTGTCCATCGTCGATAAGACCACCCGCCTGACCGATGCTTTCTGCCTGTGTGATGAGGTCCTTCACCAGGCCACCAAAGGCATCGCCGATCTGATCACGGTTCCCGGCCTCATCAACTGCGATTTCGCCGACGTGCGGACGGTGATGCGCGAGATGGGCGACGCGATCATGGGAACCGGGCGCGCAACAGGCGACGGCAAGGCCAAGGATGCCGCCTATGCCGCAATCCACTCGCCGTTGCTCGAAGACGTTTCTATTTCGGGTGCGCGCGGTGTCCTTGTCAATGTCACCGGCGGCCCGGATCTGGCGCTTCACGATGTGAACGAAGCCACGTCGATCATCAACGAAGCGGCGGGTGATGACGCCAATATCATATTTGGCGCGGTAATCGATCCCCGGCTGGGCGACGAAATATGCGTGACAGTGATCGCAACCGGTTTCGGCAGCCCCCGTCAGTCCAGTTCACGGCCGGCGCGCGAGGAGATCATGCAGCCCATCCGTACCCCAAGGGTCACCGGCGCGTCAATTGATCTGTTCAATCCGGATCGGGTCGTCGCACCCGCCAACCGAATCGCCGGTATCGCCATGGGCGACAGCTCCATCCTGCCACAGACGGTCATGTCGGACAATGAACTTGAGAATCTCGAAGTTCCAGCATTCGTACGTAAGCACCTGAAACGCGCACCTGTGGCCCCGCCCGTCATCCTCGAGCCCTGACACCAATATCACAGGTTAGGCACCCAAGGGCGTCCGCACTCAGGACGCCCTTCCTCTATGCGCTCACGGAATCTCCATGAATCTCAACCCCGCGCCTTCATGGAGTCGAATAGTGACCCCATGGCAGGAGCCACCCACGCTGTTCGAACGCGTAAGAGCCCAATGACCCATAGCGGGCAGTCTCACGACGCCTTCCGTGTATCCGCCGGGTCCCCGCACGGCTTAGTGGCAGGAGGGTCACGCGTCTCAGATCACAAGAACTCGAATCTGTACTTCCCGGCGTGGTAGTGGGCGAATTATGGACTTGCTAAATCGACAAAGTGGTGTTATAATTGTCAAGATCGTGCTTCTTGCAGGGAGGCCTTGTCCCGCGTCCCTTGACCCAATAACGATTGCCCGTACGGAGGTGGAAAATGAAACCGCGATTAATTGTGACAGGGGTCTCTGTATTCGCCGCCGCGCTATTGCCGTTCTTCGCTGCCAACGCGCAGGAATTCTGCTTCAGAGCAGCTCGATCATTCGCGGTCGGCGTGGACCCCATGTCCGTGGTTGCTGCTGATCTGGACGGGGATGGGGATCAGGATCTGGCCGTTCCCAATGAGGGAGGCAGCAATGTTTCCGTGCTGAAGAATAACGGAGACGGTACGTACGCCGGGCCTGTCAACTACCAGGTTGGCCCCGAGCCCCGATCACTCTCCGCCGCCGATTTGGACGGGGACGGGGATCAGGATCTCGCGGTGGGGTATACAAACGCCGACAACATCTCGGTATTGAAGAACTTCGGTAACGGGACATTCGCGGCGAGGGTCAATTACCCGGCCGGAATTGCGTCCCAGTTGGTTTCTGCGGCCGATCTGGATGGGGATGGGGATCAGGATCTGGCGGTGATCACCGCGAGTGGAATCTCGATCCTGAAGAACAATGGGAACGCGACGTTTGCCGCGCCCGCCAGCTACGCGCTAGCTTCCGTTTCCGCTTCGTTCTGTGCGGTCGATCTGGATGGGGATGGGGATCAGGACTTAGCGGCGGCAACTTACCTGGACAGCGTCTCGATCCTGAAGAACTACGGCGATGGAGCGTATGCTCCGCCAGTCAGCTACGCGGCCGGCTCAGGTCCTCAGGCAGTCTTTGCCGCCGATTTGGACGGCGACGAGGATCAGGATTTGGCGGTGGCCAATTCGGTAGGTTTCGTCACAGTTCTGACCAACAAGGGGAACGGGACATTTCTCCCGTTGGTCAGCTACGCAGCCGGCAACAATCCTATTTCGATCTTTGCGGCCGATCTGGATGGAGACAAGTATCTGGACCTGGCTGTGGCCAATTGGAGCGGCGACGAAGTCTCAGTGCTCAAGAACAATGGGAACGGGACGTATGCCACCGCGGTCGGGTACGGGGTTGGTAATGAACCTCGCTCGGTTGTTGCGGTCGATCTCGATGGGGACAAGGACAGAGATCTGGCGGTGGTCAATTACGGCAGCGGTTATGTCACCATTCTGAACAACGAAGGGGACGGTACGTTTGTCGCAGCGCCCAACTACTCGGCTGGCTCCGGTCCTCGGTCAGTCTTTGCGGCCGATCTCGACAATGATAAGGATCAGGATTTGGCGGTAGCCAACTGGGACAGCAACGACCTTTCGGTTCTGGCGAATGAGGGGAACGGCAAGTATGCGGCGGCGGTCAACTACGCGGCCGGCACCCGTCCCGCGTCGGTCTCCGCGGCCGATCTGAACGGTGACGGGGATCAAGATTTGGCGGTAGCCAATCAAGGGAGCGCTAGCGTCTCGGTATTCATGAACAAAGGGGGCGGCGTGTTCGCCGCGGCGATCGGCTATGGGGTCGGCGATCAACCAGTGTCGGTCTTCGCGGCCGATCTGGACGGGGATGAGGACCGGGATATGGCGGTCGCCAACTCTGTCGGCAATAGTGTTTCGATTCTGGAGAATATGGAACTCGGTACCTTTGCGCCAGCGGTCAACCACGACGTCGGTCCTCGTCCTCGGTCAGTTGTTGCGGCTGATCTGGATGGGAGCAAAGGTCTGGATCTGGCGGTGGCAGATGAAGACAGCAGCTCCGTTGCTATCCTGATGAACAATGGGGATGGAACGTACTCCGAACCGGTTAACTACGCAGTGGGTTCGCACCCTTACTCGGTCTTTGCGGCCGATCTCGACGGAGACGGTGATCAGGATCTGGCGACCGCCAATCTATACGGCAACAATGTTTCAGTTCTAAAGAATAATGGAGATGGCACCTATGCCGCGACGGTTAACTACGACGCCGGCCGTTTTCCTCTGTCAGTTGTCGCGGTCGATCTGGATGGAGCTGTGGGCAAAGATCTGGCGGTGGTTCATCGCGACGGAGTGATCATTCTAAAGAACAACGGGGTTGGGTCGTATACCCCGTTCGGGAGCTACTCAGTTGGTGGGTTTCCTACATCGGTCTTTGCGGCCGACTTGGACGGGGATGGTGATCAAGATCTGGCCGTGGCTGGCGGCAAGATCGCGGTGCTGCTCAATTGTACCGACATCCCGACGGATGTGCAGTGGCCTGAAGAATCCAGCGACACTAGTCCATTCTGGATCTCGCAGAACCGTCCAAACCCCTTCAATTCATCGACGCTAATCAGCTTCAGTTTGCCCAAGTATTCGCACGTCCGCGTGCTCATCTACGACATCCTCGGGCGCGAGGTCGCCATACTCGCCAACAGGGAGATGGCACCGGGCACCACTGGTGTGGCGTGGGACGGACGCGATTCCCACGGCAGAGTCGTCGGCAGTGGCGTCTATTTCTGCCGATTGTCCATCGGTGGCCAGTCCACTACAAGGAAGCTGGTCCTGCTCAAGTGACCGTTGTGTCCGAGTCCCGTACGTCGCGTGCTCGCACGCACGACGGGCTGTGTTTCCCGAAAATGATGGCGCCCAGAGGCGGCCCGCCCATATTCCCACCATGGCCACCACGCCGAGCCCAGCGGGCGGCAAGAAGCACGCCGACTCCCTCCAGCCCGTCTGGTCCCGTCCGGTCCAGTTCGTGAAGGGCATCGGCCCCAAGCGCGCTCAACTCCTGCACGAACTTGGCATCGAAACCGCCGCCGATCTGTTGCTCAATCTGCCGCGACGCTACCTCGACCGTTCGAACATCGCGCAGATCGGCGCACTGCTCGAAGGGCAGACCGTTACCGTCGTGGGTAAAGTCGCCATGACCGGCGTCATCAAAGGCGGCAAGACACGCTTCGAAGCGACCATTGTCGATGGCACCGGACAGCTTTCTCTCCTCTGGTTCGCCGGCTGGCGGTTCCTTCAGGATAGCCTGAAGAAGGGCGTGATTCTCGCCGTCTCTGGAAACGTCACCTACTTTCACGGATTCCAAATCCTGCATCCGGAGCTGGAGATTCTCGAGGATTGGGACGCCGACGATCTCACGCACACCGGCCGAGTCATTCCGGTTTACCCCTCGGGGGAGACCTGGCGCATCGCGCGCCTGGAATCGCGCAATCTTCGCCGCGTGATCAAGCCCCTCATCGACAACGCCGAAACCACCATCAAAGATTACCTCCCGCAGGCCGTTCGTGATACGGTGGCACAGCCATCGCTGCCGTGGTCGGTGGCGCACGCGCATTTTCCCGAGACCGCCGACGATGCTGAGAAAGCCCGCGTCCGTCTCGCCTTCGATGAGTTCTTCTTTCTCGAATTGACCCTGGCCAACCGCCGCAGCGCGATCGACCGGCTCCGCGACGGCCGCGCCTGCCCACCGACGGCGACCTGGGCGCGCACAATCGTCGACTCGCTCCCCTGGCCGCTGACCGGCGCCCAGAAGCGTGTCACCAGCGAAATTACCGCGGATTTGCGCTCCGAGCACCCGATGCGCCGCCTACTTCAGGGCGACGTCGGCTCCGGCAAAACCGTGGTTGCCGCCCTCGCCATGGCGCAATGGGCCGAGGCCGGTGCGCAGGCGGCCCTGCTCGTGCCGACGGAAATACTGGCCGAGCAACATCATCACACGTTGACCCGGCTATTCGAGCCCTGCGGAATCACTCCGGTACTGCTCACCGGTTCTGTATCCGCAACCGAACGCAAATCCCGGCAGAAGCTTGTGGCCTCAGGCGAGGCGCGCATCGTTGTCGGCACGCACGCTCTCCTCTCCGAAGGCGTTGACTTCCATGATCTGGGTATGGTCGTCATCGATGAACAGCACCGCTTCGGCGTTGCCCAGCGTCAGAAACTCGTCGACAAGGGTCGGCGCCCCGATCTGCTGATCATGACTGCCACCCCGATCCCTCGCACCCTCGCCATGACCCTGTATGGCGACCTCGATGTCTCGGTCTTAAACGAGAAACCGCCTCAGCTTGGCCGTGTCCGCACCGTGTGGAGGGGAGAGGAGGCCCGCGAGAAGATGTACGACTTCATCCACGATGCCGGGGCTCGCGGCGATCTCACTTACATCGTCTACCCCTTGGTGGAGCAATCCGAGAAGTCAGACCTCAAGGCCGCCACCGAGGGATACGAAGCATTGTGTGCGCGCTTCCCGAATCGGCGCGTCGGCCTCGTCCATGGCCGCGTCAAAGCCGCCGAACGTCTGGCCACGATGGAGCGTTTCTACCATGGCGATCTCGATATCCTCGTCTCCACAACCGTGATTGAAGTCGGCGTCGATGCCCCGGCGGCCCGGCTGATGGTGATCGAAAACGCAGAGCGGTTTGGTTTATCCCAATTGCACCAGCTCCGCGGACGCATCGGACGCGGACCCGGCGAATCGATCTGTGTGCTGATGCTCGGCGCCGAACCGAGCGTCATCGCCCGCGAGCGCCTCGAGGTCATGTGCCGCACCAACGATGGCTTCGAGATTGCCGAGACCGACCTTCGGCTTCGCGGCCCCGGTGAATTCCTCGGCACCCGCCAGCATGGCCTGCCCGAATTCCAGATCGCCGACTTGCTCCGCGATTCGATCCTGGTCGAACCCGCTCGCAAGGCCGCTTGGGAGATTCTCAAAGCCGACCCCAGACTCTCCGCCCCCGATCATCAGCTCCTCCGCGAGGAGTGGCTGCGCCGTTTCTCCACCCGCACCGAACTTCTCGAAGCAGGCTAGCGAGAGTGACTGGTGGCATGGGCAACCTGCCCATGCCCGCCGCGACAATTGCACCGTTGACACCCCGAAGCTCCCAGCTATCTTTCCGCCGAGGAGCATACCAATGCCCGATTCCACTCATGGCAATTCCGACCCGATGTTCTTCCAATTGGTCTCGTCGTTCTACTCCGCCGCGCTCATGCAGATGGGGAAGGTGATGAATCCTGTCACTGGTAAGGTCGACCGCCAGATGGAACTCGCCAAGAACACGATCGACCTGCTCGGTATGCTGCAGACCAAGACAATCGGCAATCTGAGCGAGACGGAGCGCCAGTACCTGAGCCACACCCTCTACGAACTCCGCATGAACTACGTCGACGAAACCGAACACCCCTCAACGACAGCGGAGTCCTCGTCCACTCAGTCTACTGGGTCCACTGAGTCCACTCCGTTTACCCCGTGAGCACGACATGGCCCCCATGGACGTCCCCGCTCGCGCCAAACTTGAAGCGAGGGCACATCCTTGCGCCCTTCACCACCCTGAAGATCGGCGGTCCCGCCGAATGGTACTTCGCTGCCGAAACCGCCGATCAACTCGTCCTGGCCATCACGACCGCACGTGCCGCAGGGGTTCCAGTGACTTTGTTGGGCGACGGCTCCAATGTCCTCATCTCCGATCTGGGCATCAAGGGGCTGGTTGTCCACAATCGTGCCTGTCAAATCGAACGCCGGGGTGATCATCTCTATTCTGAATCCGGCGCGCTTCTATCCGATCTCGTGAATCGTTCCCGGCACGAAGGACTGACTGGCTTGGAATTCGCTTCCGGGATATATGGCACTGTGGGAGGGGCGGTCTTCGGCAATGCCGGTGCCTATGGACGCGCCATGAGCGATATCCTCTCGGCAGCCGAGGTCCTGACCGACGAGGGTGAACGCCGGTCGGTGGCTCCGTCGGAATTTGAATTCGCCTACCGGCTGTCGGCCAGTGGCCGCAAAAGATGGGTGATTCTGTCGTCCGAGGTGGCCCTGCAGTCGGGCTCCAGGGATGCGATAGGCGCGGAGATCGATCGGATAATCGCCATCCGCGCCACCAAGCTCCCGGCCGATCTGCCGTCCGCCGGATCGTATTTCATGAACATTGAGGATCCCAAAGCCGAACATGGCAAAATCCCCGCCGGCCAGCTTCTGGAGGCGATCGGGTCCAAATCAATGCGTGTAGGAGGCGCGGGGGTCTATGAGCGCCATGCCAACGTGATTGTCAACTTGGGGGGGGCCACCGCCGCCGATGTCCTGGCCCTGGCTCGCCAGATGGCTGACGCCGTCCGCGAGCGCTACGGGATCGAACTCCGCAGCGAGGTCCGCTTCCTGGGGGAACCTCTTGACTGGCAAAGTGTAAGACGAGTGTGACGAATGGCTCGTCATCTCCCGTGGCAGCAGCGTCTTGGCGCAGGTTGTCCTGTGCAATGCGATTGGTCATTGCCAGCAACCGCGGCTTGAAGTATCTTGTAAGGTGGACTTGCCCGACCGTATGGCGGACATAAAGTTGCCGATTAAACCAAGGAGGAGCTATCGATAACATCTAAGGATTAGTGAAAACCCCGATTGGGGAGCGCGGTTGTTGCACGGAAGTACGAAAAATCGAATATCGACCTGGCGCACGGAAATTCGGGCCACCGCAATGATCCTCTTCGCGGGCCTGATGATCCTGCCGGTTCATGTGCACGCCGCCGTTGGCATTATCCTACCCAGCGATTCTGCATCTCCTTTTAGCCTTGATCTCGAGTACAAGCAACGCGATTCCGTCGTGATATTCGAACTGGGTTCGTTGATTGAGCCCCCGGAAACACCAAGACAGCTTTCATCCGCTTCGACCGGCATTGAACTGGGAACCCTGCTGGGCACACCGGCCTCAGCCCTCGCCAGCAGCCCCGACACGGTCTCGCTGAACCTGCGCACGTTTCGGGCCTTCCAGAATCAGGACCAGGTTGTCAAGACCTGGAATCGCGACATCATGACCCTGATGAAAAAGACCGACCGCGAAAAGAGCGGTCCGCTTCGCATTGGCGTCGAACTTCCCTCCGCGGTGGCCAGTGTCGTCGGTGAAGGCGGCGCCGGCCTCCAGGTTTCCGGCCGCCAGCGAATTTCCTTTGCCGGCCGTTCCCAGTGGTCCGACGCCAGCAACAAAGTCTCGTCCCTCCGTCCCAGCAAGTTCCCGTCGCTGATCATGCAGCAGGACAACAGCTTCACCGTCGAGGGAACGATCGGCTCCAAAGTTTCGGTGAAGGTCGATCAGGACTCGAAGCGCCAGACCGACCTGGAGAATCGCATTCAGATTCGCTACAAGGGCGATGAGGACGACATCATCCAGAGCGTCGAGGCGGGCAATACGACGCTCGCCCTCCCCAACACTCAGTTTGTCGGTTACAGCCAGCGCATTCAGGGTCTCTTTGGTCTCAAGGCGGCCGCCACCGTCGGGCCGGTCGATCTGACCATGATCACATCACAGGAGAAGGGAAACTCGGTCCGCAGCCGCGTGACCGCCGGGGCCAACCAGAATGATGTCACCCTTCGCGACTACGGCTACGCCGTCAATCGCTTCTTCGATCTTGGCCGCGTTGGCACCGTCGGCGACGACAGCCTCTATGTTCACCCCGGTGACACCATCGTCAACTTCCTGCTCTTCAAGAGCGTCTCGGACCCGCAGGCCACGAAGGTCACGTGGTTGATGGATGTTCGTCACCCGAACCGCTACGCGGATTCCACGGGAACTATTACGTGCGTTGTGCAGGGAACCGAGGGATACATCATGTCCCCGGAGCAACATTACCTCTACCTGAACAATACCGTGTCGCAGGACATCAAGTACTCGAACGTTGCGTATTACATGCGGATCAAGCGTGCCAATGGCGAATTTGTGGAGTTCGGCGACACGTCGGTGTCTCCGTACCGGCTCCAGCTGCTCAAGCCTACCGGGCTGACAGCGGATCACCCGCTGTGGCTGTCGATGTGGAAGAATGTCTACGACCTCGGTTTCCGGAATATTAAGTACGAGGAATTGACCGGGCTCGACATCAAGAAGGGGCCTCCGGGAACGGAGACGACGGACGATGCCGCCAACCTGAACAATCAGAGCGGCGTCCCATACCTGCAACTCTTCGGATTGGATCGTGTCGACGTGAACTCGACCGGCAATCCCGACGGCAAGGTGGACTACAATAACGCCATCCTAAATCTCACGGACGGACTCCTGATCTTTCCCGATCGTCAGCCATTCGATCCGCTCTCGGATACCATCAGATCCGTCAAGTATCCGGACGCAACCTTGCAGGAACGCGTGCCGGTGATCTACAAAGATGCCAACGTGACCACCGTCAGCACCGCCTCCAAGTACTACATCAAGCTGACCACACGCCGGCGGGCCGCCTCCATTTCGCTGGGCCGGGTCAACATCATGTCCGAATCGGAAGTCGTGACCCTTGGTGGCCAGCGGTTGAATCGCGGATCGGATTACACGATCGATTACGATCTCGGCACGGTGACCTTCATGCGACAGGAGGCGCTGGATCCCAACAGCCAGTTGACTATCGACTACGAGTACGCGCCCTTCATGTCCATCGATAAGCGGACCTTGTTCGGCATGCGTGGCGAGTACAAGGCGGGGGCCAACTTCCACACCGGCGCGACCTACCTGTACAAAGGCTCGAAATCGACCGATCGTCCGGCGCAGTTGGGCGCCGAACCGTTCCGCGACATGGTGCTCGATTACGACATCTACTGGCGGGCGAACACGCCGGTGATCACGAAACTGGTCGACGCGCTTCCGTTGGTGAAGACAAGCGCCCAATCGAGCTTCACCGCCAGTGCCGAGGTCGCCCGCTCCATGCCCAATCCCAACACCAAGGGCAATGTACTTGTTGACGATTTCGAAAGTGCCAAACGCGCGTACAGTTTCAGCGTGACCCGCGGACGGTGGACCATCGCCAGCCCGCCGCTCGATCCGCTCACCCAATTGAATCTTCGCCCTCGAGGACGGTTCGACGCCGGACTGAACTGGTTCAACCCATACGTCCCATTCCCGGAAACTGCCATTTACCGGCGTGATATCCGTAAGGGTACGACCACCAATGCCACTGTTCTGATTCTGGATTATCGCCCCGACCGGTCGCCAATCGTGGTGCGAGATTCGCAGCCACGCGATTCGGCTTGGGGCGGCATCATGTGCGCCCTGCCGACGGGAGCCTATGATCAGTCCCGTGCCGAGTACATTGAGCTCCGCATGGCGGTCGTTGGCCACGGACGCCTGCACATTGATCTCGGCCGGATATCCGAAGATGTCAATGCCGACCGCATTCTGGATTCAGAAGACGGCCTCGCCAACGATACCCAAAGCCCCAATGGAATCCTGGAGGATGGTGAAGACGTCGGGCTGGACATGGAGGCCGACACCGCCGAAGCCGGCTATGATCCGGTAGCGAATCCCGATCCCGAGGGAGATGACTGGGCTGCCCCGTTACGAGATGAGCGTGGGTATTACACGTACGACCGCATCAATGGGACCGAACTCAACGGCGACGATCCTGATCGCTATGGCTTCCCTGACTCCGAAGATCTCGGTGGTCAGAGCCAGTTCCACCTGGATTTTGCGAATGAGTACTTCACGTACGATCTTGATTTGGCCAATCCGGGATCAATCATGGTGGATTCTTCGGGCCTGGTGTCGCGCGATGTCACTGGGTACGCCGACACTCTCGTGTGGATCACTTACCGGATACCGGTCTGGGATTACATGTCCAAAGTGGGCGGGTCTCCCGACTCGAATGACATTGAATACGCACGGCTTTGGATCAATGGCACCACCGAACGCACACGGATCTACGTCGCTTCCGTGAGTCTCGTGCAAAGCACATGGAAGACGGTGGTCGACACGACGGCCCAGACGACTCCCAGGGGACGAATCGAGATCGCCGTCAAAAACACCGAGGAAAACCGCGACTACGTCTCACCGCCGGGAGTCGGTGGCTTTGTCGATGTCAACGGCGTCAAGGAAAAGGAACAATCGCTGCTCTTAAAGTACCGAGACTTCCACGCGGGCGACTCCGGACGCACCCGGCTCGCATCGGCAACGGCGCAGGATCTCACCGGTTATCGTGTCTTGAAGATGTGGGTGCATGGCGGATTCAATGCCGATACCAACACAAACTTCTTCTTCCGATTCGGCGCCGATGCGAAGAACTACTACTTCTATAGCCATCGTCTTGACCCCGGCTGGCAGATGATGAGCATCGATCTGGACAAGATTACGTTGGTCAAAGAGGAAGCCCGCCAGAAGCTGATCGTTAACCATCAGAGCTTCGATTCGCTTTATGTTTATGATTCAACGTTGCACCTGGGGGTGCGCGGGACTCCCAGCCTCTCCCGAATCGCCTTTATGGAACTCGGGGTCGCACGCGATGGACCCCAACTCGCACCGCCCGATTCCGGCGAAATCTGGTTCAACGAATTGAGTCTGGATGACGTTCGCCGGGATCAGGGGACTGCCGCCAGGGGAGCCCTGACGGCCCAAATGGCCGATCTCCTGGGGTTCACCGCGAGCGTTGAGACTCGAACCTATGCCTTCCGGACCTTGAACGAGGGGCGATCCGGGAGCGTGCTCAATTCCACGGGGCAGACGAATGCATCTGTCAATGGGTCGATCCGGATGGACAAATTCGTCCCGCTTTCCTGGGGCATGAGCTTGCCGATCTCGCTCAACTACGGCCGCAGAGTCTCAACCCCCAAATTGCTGATTGGCTCCGATGTGGTGCTGGATCGGCAGATGCAGGATTCGCTGCAATCGCGGGACGAAGTCCAGAGTGTAACCACCAGCTTCAAGTTCTCCCCGCCGTCGGCCCCTTGGTATTTCAAGAATACGTTCGGGGCGCTTGGCGCGACGTTTACGGCGAGCCGCCAGCGCGGAACGTCACCGAACCTGCCGGTCAACAGAGTCGAAAACTACAACGCCGGCGTTTCCTATATGCCGATGTTCAAAGAACGTGGCTACTTCTCGCCACTGAGCTGGATGCGCTACCTGATGTTCCCCAGAAGTCTGTACGGCACCAAGTTCTCAATCATCCCGACCTCGTTCACCGCGAACGGCAACTACGCGCGTTCCGTGCAGACGAGTGTGAACAGCAGCCAGGACACGACCAAGGTCGACAATCGGAATTTCAATGGCAGCGCAAAGCTGGCGATGACTCCGATTACCGCCCTGACGCTGAGCTACGACATGTCGACTCTGCGCAGTTTGTCCGGGCCCCGCGATCTCAATCTCGTTCTCAATCCCAAGGAATTCCGTCTGGGCACCGAACAGTCATTCCGCCAGCGCGTCACGGCGGAATACAAGCCATTCATCTTCTCTTTCTTTACCCATACGTTCAATTACTCGGCCGACTTCAATGACCAGATTGAAAACGTGACCATCACTCAGGTTCGCGGTACAGTCGATGGCTCCGAAGATCACCCGGTGGGCTGGGAGAGGGGCAGCCCACTCAGGATTCCGACTCACAATGTGCAGTTGAGCCGCACATTAAATGCGAACGCCATCTTCGATATCGGAAAGATGTGGAGCTTCCTCGGCTACAAGGCTTCGAAGACGCGATCCGCCCCGGCAATCAAGAAGACCGGCGGGAGCAAACAGCAATCACCTCGTACCGGCGAGAACGAGATTCAGGAGCCGGGTTTCATTCGCGATGACAAGCCACTGACGCCCGACGAACTTCAGCGGCAGCCGGATCAGGGCTCGAATCAGAACCCGAATCAGAACCGAAACCAGGACCAGAACCAGAATCGGAATGGCCAGCAGGATCAACTCCAGCTCACCGACAAACTGAATCAAAGCCCAGAACCGCTGGGTCCGCCGAATCCGTTTGTCCAAGGCCCGCCCACGCCCGCGAAAATTCCGGAGGCCAAGCCGGCGGTCGCCGGTTCCACTGGCTCTGGATCTGGCAGCTCCGGTGGATTCGGCCCCGTGGCCATTTGGCGCGGCATATTGGGCGGATTCAATTGGGTCACGACGCCGATCGGGCCGCTGTCGATCACTTACGGCCACAACGATGCCGTCAGTCAAAACAATCTCGCGGACCGTCCCGGACTCGACTTCCGCTTTGGCATCAACACAGCCAATGAAATCCTTCCGCCGATCATCTCAACGACGGCATCACCGGGGCGCGTACCCACTCGCTCCAACGGCGACCGGCTCGACATCAAGAACAACATCAAGTTCGCAAATATCCTCACGGTCAGTAATTCGTATGGCTGGTCGTTCAACTGGCGCGAGCAAAGCGGGAGCAGCACCTACACCCTCAGTGAAGCATTCCCCTCCCTCTCCACGTCGTTCGATCGCCTCGAGCGCATTACCCCAATCGGCTGGATCTTCACCAGCGCTGCGGTCCGGAGTGCGTACAGCCAGAAATTCGAGGAAGCCGGAACCGGCAAGGCACGCACGACGAACTCCTGGACCACCAAGGGTTGGACCAGAGGATTTTCACCGCTTGTCAATGTGAGCGGGACCATCCGCAAGACCATCCGCTTTGGCTTCTCCATTGCCAACCTCACGACGCGCGGTGTCCTCAACCAGAAGCAACCCCGGCCGACCAGAACCGAAACGCGCTCGTGGGATGCCAACTTTGATTACTCCTTCAGCTCCCCCAAGGGAATCCCGATTCCGCTCCTTCGTGGAATTCGCCTCACATCGCAAATGACCATGTCGGTTCGTATCTCAGGCAAAACCAGCCAATCGTATGTCGGCGACTCGACCAACGTTCTTCGCCCGGGAACCTCCAGTACAGAACTCAGCGTGTCGCCCCAGGCCAACTACTCCTTCTCCACACGGGTCAAAGGCGGATTCACGGCACAGTGGAGTGACTCGCGAACCGACAAGACCAAAACCCACATCCGCCAATTGGCACTCTGGGCAGAATTCACATTCTGATCGAGTGAAGGTGCGGGAGTGTTCCTTCCGCCCACAATCGCCGGGCCGGCTCCCGCCTCACCATCCGTGCCGATCCTGACCAGGTTCACTATGGCGATTCGGAATCTCTTCTCTTATCATTCCCCCATGAATTTGACCAACCGTCGTTGGCTCTACGGCCCCATTCTCGCTGTCGTTGCATTGCTCGGCTGCTCCAAAACGGTGCCTCCCTTCGATGCCGACAGGGCATTTGTCGACTTGGTCAAACAGACCGAGTTTGGTCCACGCGTGCCGGGGACGCGCGGTCATGAACAGTGCCGTGACTGGCTGCGCGTACAATTGGGCGTCCTCGCCGACACACTCATCGAACAGCAGTTTCGCGGCCGGCCTCCGGGCTTCAATGACTCGGTGCTGATGTGCAATTACGTGGGCCGATTCGGTGCGAACCGCTCGCACCGTATTCTGCTCTGCGCCCATTGGGACACGCGTCCCTTCGCGGATAGGAACGCTGATTCCGCCGGCCGGCATCAGCCCGTTCTCGGGGCCAATGACGGCGCCTCCGGCGTGGCGCTACTGTTGGAAATCGCGCGGGCCATGCGCGCACAGGCGCCTTCGATTGGGGTCGATATCGCACTTTTCGATGGCGAAGACGCCGGGCTCTATTCCCAGGAGGCCGGTTGGTGTCTGGGCTCACGTTACTTCGCCGATCACCTTCCTGCCGACTACAAGTGGGCGATTCTCGTCGATATGGTGGGAGACAGTGACCTGCAGATCTTCAAAGAGGGGTATTCTCTCAAGTATGCTCCCGCGTTGGTGGATAAAGTCTGGAAGGTCGCGGCGGCGGTCGGGGAAACCGCCTTCCGTCCCGAACTCGAGGATGCGATATTCGACGATCACATGCCCCTCCTTGCCAAAGGTATCCAGACAATTGACATCATCGACATGCGCTATCCCTATTGGCATACAACGCACGACTCCCCCGACAAGTGCTCTCCCAGGTCACTGGCCTCGGTCGGCCGTGTCCTGCTGCAATTGATCTATTCTGAGTAGACGATGGCAACCGACAAGCCCGCCGATGGCCAAGAAAGACCCCCGGCCCATTTGGCCGGGGCCTACGGATTTTCGCGCAACGAGCTCCGCGCGTTAATCGTCATCGGATTGATTGCCGGCGCCTGGATCCTCTACGAATGGTATGATCGCCGTGCCAATAACGACGTGCCGGCTTGGGTTGTCGAAGATGTGAACATCGGGCCCAGAACTGCTTCCGGCTCAGGGGATTATTCCGCTCCTGTCTCTCAGCGAGAGAATGCCCGATCGAAATCTGCCCGGGGTACGGAGGATCTGACCGACCCAGGCCATGTGCTGGTCGATGTCAATTCTGCCGGCCGGCGCGAACTGATCCGCCTTCCCGGCATCGGTGAGGCACTGGCAGATCGCATCATTGCGGACCGGGAACAGCATGGCCCGTTTACCAACCTCCAGGATTTCCAGAGAGTCCGGGGTATCGGACCCAGGACCGCTGCCATGCTTTCCGGCTGGATCAGATTCGCTCAAGGCGAATCCGCCCCGCTCGACACCACAGGGGAACGCCAATGAGAATCATTGCCGGCCGCTTCAAGGGGCATACTCTGCACACCGTTCCCGGTGAATCGGTTCGTTCAACGGCGGATCGCGTCAAGGAATCCCTCTTCAATATCATCGTGGGTGTGTCGGAGGAGGCCGAGGTACTGGACTTGTTCTGCGGCGCAGGCAGTCTGGGCCTCGAGGCGCTCTCCCGGGGAGCCGCCCATGTCACCTTCGTCGATAAGTCCCGTCGCTCGATCGATCGCGCCCAACGCAATCTGACCGCACTCGGAGCGGAAGCCGAAGGCGACTTCCTGGTGATGGAGGCATCGCCCGCGCTGCGGGTTTTGGGGCGTCAGGGCCGTCGCTTTTCGCTGGTCATGGCGGACCCACCCTACGGCTTGGGCTGGCCGGCAAAGACACTGCGGGCGGTCTCCGAAGCCGAATGCCTGGCCCCGTCCGGTGTTCTGGTGATCGAGTATCACAAGAAAGACCCTCCGGGCGATCCGCCGCCCGGTTTTTCGCTCTGGACCGAACGCCGTTTCGGCGATACTATGTTTGCGATTTGGCAGTGGTCATTGCCGGTCGAACTCTCTTCCCCGGCAGAATCGCCAGCGACAGGAGCCAACGATGACGGGACCGACCAAGAACCGAATCGGAATCTACCCGGGCACATTTGACCCAATCACATACGGGCACCTCGATCTGATCAACCGCGCCCTGGCGCTGTTCGACCACCTGATCGTCGCCGTTGCCATCAATCCGGCCAAGGTCCACCTCTTCAAACCGGAGGACCGCCGCGACATGATCCTGGAATGTCTCCCACTCTTGGAGATGGACGATGTCCAACGCCGGGTCGAGGTCGTCGTCTTTAGTGGGTTGCTGGCCCAACTTGCCGTCCAGCGTGGAGCCACTGCGATTCTCCGCGGCCTGCGCGCCGTTTCCGACTTTGAATTCGAGTTCCAGATTGCCCTGACCAATCGCGCCCTCGCGCCCTCGGTCGAGGCGGTTTTCCTCATGCCGAACGCGAAATACACCTATCTCTCCTCAACGATCATCAAGAACGTTGCCCAGCATGGCGGCGACGTGACCAAATTCGTTCCTCCCATCGTCGTCGAACGTCTGGCGCGCCGCTACGCCGAAACCCGGAATTCCCAAGGGTAATTCCCTCGTGGCCACGTCCCGGCGTCCGTACAAATGTCCCAGCCGGAGAGTATGAGACCTGGACCCGTTTTCTATGTCTTTTTCTCTTCTTTAGCCAGGTGGCGCTAATGGCGGGTTCGCTCGGCTTTTGACTTGCAGGGCTCCGCGAGTGTTTATTGAGTCCGGATCGCCGGTCAGAATGTACGTATTGATCGGATCCATGTCCCCATGGCAGCCTTCACCGACAAAATCCTGCACCGCATGGCGCTCGCCTGGCTCCGGCGCGCCGCTCCGCCACGGGGGCCGAAACCGAGCGACGGCGACCTTCAGAAGATTTCACGCATCCTGGTCATCCGCCTCGATGATCGCATTGGCAACGCGGTTCTCGTGACGCCGCTTCTGGTTGCGCTAAAGGGCCGCTTCTCGCGTGCGCACGTGGTTTGTCTGCTGGCGCGCCGCCATTGGGAGCTGCGCAGCCTCATCCCCTCAGCCGACGAATTCATTCCATTCGATCGCAGGACCCTGGCCCGAAACCCTCTGCGCATCCGCACGCTAATCCGCAAGCTCCGCGCGATGAAGTTCGATCTCGTCTTCGATGCTTCGGATGACCGGACCGTTTCGTTCAATCATCTGATTGTAACCGCGCTGTCCGGCGGCCGTGTTCGCGTCGGCCACGACAGGGGAGAGGCCGCGGAATTCTACGAGGTTCCCGTCCCGGTGCCCGATACCCCCCGGCACGCCGCCGACATGCACCTCGACTTGTTGCGCGCCGTCACCTCCTTCCGGTCAACGCCGCGCCCGCTCCTCAAACCGCCTAAGGAAGACAGCAGCTACGGTGATCGATTCTTCTCTGAGAACAATCTGAAGCCAGCGCTGCCCCTTTTAATCATGCATCCCGGTGGGCGCGGGGACAAGCGCTGGCCCGCAGATCAGTTCGCTGCCGTTGCCAATTCGCTGCACCAACAAGGCATTGCCCAAATCGCGTTGATCTGGGGACCCGACGATGACGAGTGCGCGCGTGACGTGATGGCCGCCACGGGCTCTGCCGTCTTTCCTGCCGGAATCCTATCCTTCAACGATCTGGCATCTCTGCTGCGCCGTTCGGTGCTCTTCCTTTCCGGCGACTGCGGCCCGATGCACTTCGCCTCCGCCCTCGGCACACCGGTTCTGGCGATCTTCCTCGTCAGCGATGCTGGCAAATACAAGCCGATTGGACCTCCGGATGTCGTATTGGATGCACGGCAAACTGCCGTGACACCCGAATCAGTCACCGACACGGTTGTCCGAATGATTCAATCTTCGCGGAGCCGGACAGCATCTCAAGTCGTCCAGACACCTCAGCCGGAGAATGCGCCGTGACCACCGCCGCACCCCAATCTCCCAAGCGGTTGAATTCTCTGCGCCGATTCTTGAGCTACGTTCACCCGTACCGAATTCACTTGGTGGTCTCGGTTACGGCGACCGTTTTCTACGTCGCCCTCTCCGCATTGTTGTTCTTGTTGATCGGCCCGCTCGTCAAAACGCTCTTCCTTCATTCGCCTATCGATCCCACCGCGACGCCTGATACGATTGCCTCAACCGGCATGGGCGCCTGGGTCGACCGATTGAAAAATGGCGCCGTTCGACTATTCAGTGAGCTGATCATCCGCCCCAAAGAGTCAGTGACACTGGCGCGCATGTGCATTGCCGTGCTGTTGATTTCCCTGGCGAAGAACATCCTGTTGTATCTGCAGAATATCGTGGTTGCCGTCGTCCAGCAGCGCCTCATCCGCACGATACGCCTCGAATTGTTTTCCCATTACCATGACCTGTCCCTGGCCTATTTCGCCAGCACCCGGACCGGCCAGATCATCTCGCGGGTTACCAATGACGTGCGCGTCTTAAACGACATGCTCGATCTCGGCTTCACGCGCCTCGTCAAGGAGCCGCTTACCGTCATTGTGCTCCTCGCGATGCTGTTCATCATCAGTTGGCAATTGGCTCTGGTGACAGTCGTGGTGTTGCCGCTCTCGGCCACGGTCAT
Source organism: Candidatus Zixiibacteriota bacterium (assembly GCA_016235085.1). Classification (GTDB taxonomy): domain Bacteria; phylum Zixibacteria; class MSB-5A5; order WJJR01; family WJJR01; genus JACRMA01. The sequence continues at coordinate 2,749 of JACRMA010000142.1, read as the reverse complement.
GATCGTGGTCGGTCGCTTCGTGCGCCGTTACTCGAGACGGTCGCAGGAGCGCATTGCCGATTTGCATTCCATTGTCGAGGAGTCGGTTGGCGGAATTCGCGTCGTCAAGGCGTTTGGCATGCAACGCTTCGAGATCGAGCGCTTCCATGATTCCAATGAAGCGTTCTATCGCGCTACGCTGAAGATGGCGCGCGTCCGCATTTTGAATTCCCCGGTCAATGAGATCCTCGGAACTGCGGCTGGTGTGACAATCCTCTGGTTTGGCGGAAATGCCGTTCTGACCAGAAATGGCCTCAGCCCAGAGGCCTTCATCAATTTCATTCTCATCGTTTTTGCCATGATCCAGCCGGTGAAAGCGCTGGCCGAAATCCTCGCGAAAATTCAGGAGGGACGCGCCGCCGCCGACCGGGTGTTTGAAGCGCTCGATACGCCCGTCGACATCGCCGATCTTCCCGGTGCCCGCCCGATGACAACGTTCCGGGACAAGATCACCTACGAGGACCTCAGCTTCCGTTACGAGACCGGTCCCTGGGTTCTCCGGCACATCAATCTCACGATTCCGCGCGGCCAGTCGGTGGCCCTGGTCGGCCCATCCGGTGGCGGGAAATCAACCCTGTGCGATCTTTTGGCGCGGTTCTATGATCCCAGTGAGGGCCGCGTGGCCATTGATGGCGCCGACTTGCGTGAGTTGACCATGAACTCCATACGCGCGCATCTCGGCGTCGTGACGCAGGACATCGTGCTCTTCAACGATACGGTCGCGCACAACATCGCCTACGGACTGCCCGACATCAATACCGAGCGCTTGCGCCGGGCCGCCGAGACCGCCAACGCGCTGGAGTTCATCGAGCAACTTCCGCGAGGATTCGACACGGTCGTCGGCACACGCGGTGTCAAACTCTCCGGTGGCCAACGGCAGCGTATCGCCATTGCGCGCGCCATTCTGCGCGATCCGCCGATTCTCATCTTCGATGAGGCGACCAGCGCTCTGGATACCGAATCCGAAACCGCCGTGCGCCTGGCGATTGCGAATCTGCTGCAGGATCGGACCGCACTGATCGTGGCGCACCGGCTCTCCACTGTTCGCAATGCCGACAAGATCGTGGTCGTCGATAATGGGCAGATTGTCGATTCCGGTTCGCATGATGAACTGCTCGGCCGTGGCGGCCTGTATCGCCGCCTCTATGATCTTCAATTCGCCGAAACCCGTCTCGTCAGTGTCGAGTGACAGTTGATGGACGTTGATTGCGCATTCCAGAGCCCCAAGGTGGCCGACAAATGAAGCTCATCTTCTCCGCCACTCTCGATGGCCGCAACGCCGGCACCTGGTACGCTGTTAATACTGCCAGCCGCCTTCAGGCACGCGGGCACGAAATCCTCTTTATCCCCCGTCCGCATGGCCAAACCATCGCGATGGCGCGCGAGGCGGGACTGCGCGTGATCGATGACCTTGATCTCGAGCAGAAATCACCCTCTCGCATGTATCGCAACCTGCGGCGCCTGCTGACGATCAATCGCGAATTCCAGCCCGATGCTGTGCTGGCGCATTGGGGCGAGGATCATTCCCTCTGGGGAATCGCCAAGTCCATGTCGCGGCGCAAGCCTGTGTTAATCCGCGTGCGCTCCCTCGATCCCAAATTGCCCAGTCGTCACCCGCTTTCCCGCTGGCTCCATCGCCGCGCCACCGATATGATCGTTACTTCCAACGAACGTTTGGCATCCGCCTATCGGACGCGCCATAAAATCCCTGCAGAGAAACTCAAGATCATCCCCGCCGGCATCGAGCCCAACGCGTGGGATGGAAAACCGGCCGGTCCGAAGCATCTGACCGACCTGGCGGTACCGACCGATTGCCCAATCGTGGTCTTGCTCGCGAGGTATTCACCGGTCAAAGGCCATCGGGTCCTGCTCTCAGCGATCCCGCACATTCGCCGCCGGCATCCGAATGTCCACTTCCTATGGCTCGGGTACTCGTCTGAGTACGAGGCCGGCATGTTCCGGCGCTGGTTTGTCGAAGGCAACCTGACCAAACAGATTACGATCGTCGACACGATGATTCCGGATCTGTTCGCCGTCCTCTCGCAGTGCACCATTGGTGTGGTCACTTCAATCGGCTCCGAATCTGTCTCCCGCTCGCTTCTGGAGTACATGCAGAGCGGCATTCCTGTTGTTGCAACCGATGTGGGCGGAATCCCCGATTTGATGCGCGAGGGCGAATTCGGCCTGCTGGTGCCTCCGGACAACGCCAAAGCCCTGGCCGATGGTATTTCCGATCTTCTGGATAGCGCCGACTCAAGCCGGGAGATGGGCCGCCGTGCGCGCGAGTACGTGCTCAATCACGCCACCTGGGACCAGCGCGTCGACGACTGGGAGGCGCTTCTGGTAAGCACAATCTCCGGAGCGCAGAGGAAATCTACCCCTTCCACGAACCGTCCCTCGCCGAAGCCAACTCCTCTGGGGGTTGGGTGATGTGCGCTCAAGATTCACTGGTTCCTCACGCATCACCCGTAGGGGCGTATTGCATACGCCCCCTTTTCGCGGCGACAATAATACGCGTCGAAACTCGCGCTACCAGGAAGCGCCTGATCTGCCCAACGAGAAATCGTCTCGACGGATTCGCAGGGCGTATGCAATACGCCCCTACGGGAGTGTCCATTCTTGCGAACGATGTATTGAGCTCAGAGGAAAAGGCGCCCAGTGCGTCTCCCGAGCTTGCCATACGCGTAGGGGCGTATTGCACACGCCCTGT
>JACRMA010000141.1 GCA_016235085.1 Candidatus Zixiibacteriota bacterium | reverse complement strand
GGCCGAAGGACTTGCGGATCGTGACGGCCGGGCAGCGCGGGTAGAGGTAGTCACGGAAAGCGTTCACGCGATCCTCGGAAGGGCGGCGGTACTCCGAACCGGGGTGTGGGTGGAAACGGATCAAATTGATCTTGCAGGGAATCCGGTCGATGAAGTGCACGAGCTTCTTCGCGTGGGCGATCGTGTCGTTGACGTTCTCCATCAGAATGTATTCGAACGTCACCCGGCGGCCGGTCGCCTCGGTCAGCGCGATAGCGGCTTTCTTCAATTCGGCGAGCGGGAAACGCTGGTTGATCGGCATCAGTTGCGTGCGCAGTTCATCATCGGCGGCAACCAGCGAGATCGCGAGTCCCGCCTTGATCCCATCCTCGATCCAGCGATAGATCGCCGGCACCAGGCCCACGGTCGACACGGTCGTGCGCCGATGGGATATATCGAGTCCCCAGTCGGCGCCGACGACCTCGAGAACGTTTTTGACCACGTCGTAATTCTGGAGCGGCTCCCCCATCCCCATAAAGACCAGATTGGTGATTCGCTCGCCTTTTGGAAGCAACTCGCCGGCGCGGAGAATCTGCCCCACGATTTCGCCGGAGGTGAGATTGCGTTTGAATCCCAATGTCGCGGTGGCGCAAAACCGGCAGCCCAGACCGCACCCTGACTGCGTGGACACGCACACCGTGCGGCGCTCGCCGTCGCGCATCAGGACTGTTTCCCAAAGATCGTCGCCATTGCGGAACAGTATCTTCCGCGTGCCATCGGGCGAGGACTGGCGGCTTTGCGGCTCGTCGATGAATACTTCGGCGCAGCCGGAGAGCTTATCGCGGAACTCGGCCTTGAGGTTCGACATCTTGTGGAAGTCATACACGCCGTGGCGATAGATCCAGTTCGACACCTGGCGCGCCCGGAAAGCGGGTTCGCCCAGAGTGCTCATGTAGACCGCAATCTGCGTGGGTGTCAGCCCCATCAGATTGACGCGTTCATTCTCTGAAGGAGGTGATGTCTTGGGATCGGTCATTGCCTGTTGATACGCAGGGGTTCGGGATTCATATGGAGCAAGGCTCGTCGTTCGAAAGAACCAGAAACACGATAGTCTGCGCCACTCGAACCGGGAGTTAGATGGATGAAACCCCGCCATCTCCTGGTAAGCGGACCGGCCTCTCATCTGGACATCTTGACCTGACGTCTCCCCCTATGCCCTGCGTATCCCGTCCGGTCTGGCGAACGGCAAAAACCTGCGCGGCCAATAGGCTACAAACCAATGAGTTAGAAGACTGGCCTCGACTCTTAATGCGAGGTCAAGTTTGGCTGCCTTTGTCCGACACATAGTGTTAGGGGGGAGAAGATGGCCAGGTCCCGTATGTTCAATGAGAGCGCCAAGATCCTTGTTGTTGATGATGAGCCGGAAATCACGGAGATCGTCGACGTTTTCTTGACGACGGCAGGGTATGAAGTCGCTGTCGAAAACTCCTCGGCCGGAGGCATCAAGCGCGCCAAGGAGTTCATGCCCGACCTTATCCTGCTCGATATCATGATGCCGGTGATGGACGGGTACGAAGTCTGCAACGTGTTGAAAAAGGATGCCAACACCGCAACAATTCCCGTGGTGTTTCTGACCGGCAAGGACGCCCGCGATGACCAGGGACGCAGCTTCAAATCAGGGTGCGACCTGTTCGTGAAGAAGCCCTTCTCCTGCGAACGTCTGCTCGACATCGTCAAGATCGTCTTGTTGTCCGTCAACAAGTAGCAAATCACTCGATACAGGAAGATCCTCACCGGGCGGCCCAATTGGGCTGCCCGATTTGCATTTGAACCTGCCCAAGGGGAGTGTTAATTCCCAGATGCGGTGACCCGGTGCCGGGAAACATCCCGGTAACCGGTGCGTAGAACCAGCATGATGTTCGGACGCAAACCGCATTACCTGAAAGGGGGCAACATGAATTCGAAACAACTGGTTCGGGTCGGGATACTAGCGGTATTGCTCGCCGCTGTGACAATGCTACCATCCGATGCGTCGGCGCAATTCCTGGGCCAGGTTACCACCGCCCGCAGCGTGGACAAGGGCGCCAATGACGTGGGTGGATTTCTCGGACTGTACGATCAGGCCATGGCGATCTTCGGCCAGTACCGCCGGGGCTTCTCACGGACGGCGGATTTCGGCGCGTTCGCGGGATTCTTCGATCCGGAGGGCGGCAGTGCGCGCCTGACGTTTGGCGGCGACGTCAAATTCCAGATTCTCGATGATCAGAAGTCAGACCCGATCGACCTGGCACTCGATTCCCGCGTGGCCTTCGCGGACTACCCGGGAAGTTTTCTGTTCTCATTCGGCGAATCAGTCGTGTTTTCACACGACTTCCAAATCTCATCCGGCTCAACCCTGACTCCCTATGGCGCAGTCAATCTCCGCATCGACCACTTCTCCTCGGAGAACAATCTGGAAATCGCGGCGGTTGGCGGAGCGAAATGGGAAGTGTCGGACCTGCTGGATGCATACGGCGAGCTGGTCTTTGATGAAGACCTGGGGCTGGTCATGGGATTGAACTTCAAGCTCTGACCAATGCCCCGTTGAGCATGAACTTCGCCGATGCGGTGATTCTCGGAATTGTGCAAGGGCTGACCGAATTCCTGCCGGTCTCCAGTTCGGGTCATCTCGTCATCACAGAACGGCTGCTGGGAGTTCAGGCCGCCGACATTACTTTTCCTGTCGCGGTGCACATAGGCACGCTTGCGGCGGTGCTTGTCTACTTCCGGAGCCGGATTTGGGCGATCATTCGCTCGTTCGCGCAAAACCCAAAAGGGAGTGTTCTCGCCTGTGGTCACGACAACACGATCACTGGCTCACGGATGCTCCTTTCGATCATTCTCGCCTCGGTTCCAGCGGGAATCGCCGGAGTCTTATTCAAAGACCTGATTGAACTGGCGTTTGCCTCCCCTCAAATGACAGCCGTCTGCCTGATGGTGACCGGCGTATGGCTTCTCCTCACTTTGGCCGTGAAGACTAACTCGAAAGCACTCAGTTGGTGGCGTTCCTGGTGGATTGGCGTGGCGCAGGCGGTCGCGATTATTCCGGGCATTTCACGCTCGGGATCGACCATCGCGACCGGGATGATGCTCGGGGTTCGCCCCGCCGAAGCCGCGGAATTCTCGTTTCTGCTTTCCATCCCGGCGGTCCTCGGAGCAACGTTACTTGCGATTCCCGAAGCTCTCGCCGCGGGACAAATCGGCATGATCCACGTCGTGGGGCTGGTGGTGTCGGCAGTTACAGGCTACCTTGCGTTGCGGCTGGTGTTCGCAGTGGTTCGGCACGGCCGCTTTGCGTGGTTTGGCGTGTACTGTCTGGCAGCGGGAGGCGCTGCCGCAATCTGGTTGATCTGAGTGACACTTCCAGCGACCCATCGAAACCTGGAAATTCTCGTGATCCGGTTCTCCTCGCTGGGAGACGTGGTTTTGGCATCGGCGGTTCTTCGGGCGCTGTCACAGGCCTATCCCGACGCCCGGCTCACATTCGCAACCAAGACCGTATACCAACCGCTGTTTGAGAATTTCGGGACACCGGTCACGGTGATACCATACGACCCCGACCAGGGATTTCTGAGTCTTCGCAGAGAACTTTCGCGAGTCCGGTATGATCACATCATCGACCTGCATGGTTCAATCCGATCGGTCATGCTCAGCCGCACTCTGCGCGCAGGAAATTGTGCGCGTGTCCACAAGCATGTGGCGAAGCGCCGCGCCATGGTTCGAAGCAAGCAGGGCCTGGAAACACCGTTGTCTGCACTGGGCACGTACATGGAAACGCTGAAATCGCTCGGTGTGAATGTCGCCACCCCCTACCCAGTGTTCTCGCTCTCGTCAGACGAGATGGATCGAGTACGGAAATACCAGCAGGAAAGCCCGTCGTGCATTGGAGTTGGCTGGGGCGCCCACTGGCCGACCAAACAGGTCCCATCGGCGATTTGGGAAGGTCTTCTTCAGCGGCTCAGCAACGCCAGCCCACTGCAAGTACGGCTGTTTGGCATGGACACGGATCGCGGCGCGATGGAGGCGTTTGTCGAAGTCGCGCGGGGCAACCGGCCGGAAACCAGATTCCAAATTGAATGCGGGCATTCCCTGCGGGAGGTGATGGTCAAGCTCGCTACCTGCACGGTCTTCGTCGGATCTGATTCGGGCTTGATGCACCTGGCCGCGGCCATGGGCGTACCGTCGATCGGTCTGTTTGGCCCAACCCACCCATCGCTGGGATTTGCGCCGGTGGGACCGGGGGCCAGGGCGTTCCACGCGGGAACCTACTGCTCACCGTGTCATCGCCATGGCGCAGCCGCCTGTACCCGGGAACGCAGATTCTGTTTCGATGAATTGAATCTCGAACAGATCGCCACCGCAATCGACACGATCCTTTCATCAAAATCTGGGCCGGAGAACCGGGGGCTGCGTGGTTGACTCGCTCATTCATCGCCCGGCGGCGTTCCTTGATCGTGACGGTACGCTGATCGTCGAGCGTGATTTCCTTGGCGACCCTGATGGCGTTCAGATTCTGCCGGGGGTGCCCGAAGCGATCCGCCTGTTGAACGCCTGGGGATACTGGGTAATCGGCGTATCCAACCAGTCCGGCATCGCCCGCGGGTACTACGGAACCAAGGAAGTCGAGGCGGTCAACGAACGGGTCATCGAGACACTGGCCAAAGAAAACGCGTATCTCAATCGCATCTATTATTGTCCGCATCTGCCCGAAATTTCGATCGCGCGCAACGAGCCTGTCTGCAACTGCCGCAAGCCGGCCACCGGGATGATCGAACACGCCGGCAAGGATTACCCGATTGATCACAAAGGGTCGTTTGTCGCGGGAGATCGCGTGCTGGATATCGGTTTGGCGCACAATGCCAAGTTGCCAGGGCTGCTCGTGCTGACTGGGTATGGACTCCGCGAGCAGGAGCTGTTTGGCGCCGATGACGCGCCCGACGTGATCGCCGATGATCTACTCACGGCGGTCAGGTGGTTTGGCCGAAAGATGGGATTTCCGGACATCGCCTCTGCCTACGACTGACCTTCGCGGCCAGAAATTGACTGGCCCACCTCCCACCAGATTTGACTGGGGACGCCGGACTCGTTAGACTGGTGAGATTGAGTGACGAATTCACGATGGAAGGTGATTGATTTATGAGTTTCTCGACTCCGCCAAAGACCCGCCCCGGCTCATTACTCAGCCTCAGCCGGCGTGCCATCGGGGTACCTCCCTCCCCGATTCGCAAGCTCGTCGATGACGCTACGGCCGCCAAAAAGCGGGGCACCAAGGTCTACCACCTGAACATCGGGCAGCCCGATGTCCCGACTCCGCCACAGTTCTTCGAGGCGTTGCGCAATTTCAAGGAGCCGGTCCTGGCCTATGGCCATTCCAAAGGCCACACCGATCTTTTGGAGGCTTGGTCGGGGTATTACGCGCGCAAAGGTCTTGATGTTCTCCCCAGCCAAATCCAGATCACGGTCGGCGGATCAGAGGCACTCTGGTTTGCGTTGATTCTCATCTGCGACCCCGGCGACAATGTGGTCGTCTCCGAGCCATTCTATACGAACTACTTTTCGTTGGCCATGGCCGTCGGTGTTCAACTGCACCCGGTGGCCGCCGATCCGGCGCTGGGGTATCCTCTCCCCTCGCGGCGCGATCTCGAAGCCGCCATTGATGACCGAACCAAGGGCATCATGATCTGTTCGCCAAACAATCCGACGGGAACGGTGCTCACCAGAGACGAAATGGCGACTGTCGTCCAGATCGCCGAGGAGCACGACCTCTTCATCCTGTCCGATGAGGTGTACCGCGAGTTCTGCTACGAGGACACGCACATTTCGATCTGGCAATATCCCCAGGCGGGCGACCGGGCCATTCTGCTCGATTCTGTCTCCAAACGGTTTTCAGCCTGCGGGGCGCGCATTGGGGCGCTCATTTCGCGCAACACCTCCATTATGGACGGCGCCCTGCGCCTGGGGCAAGCGCGGCTCTGCACGGCGACAGTCGAGCAGATCGCCTCTGCCAAATTGATGGACCTGGACGAAGATTACTACGCCGCGCTCGCCCTCGAGTACAAGGGCCGGCGGGATTTGATGTGCCGCCGTTTGGCGGAGATTCCCGGTGTTCGTTTCGAGAAACCGGCCGGGGCGTTCTATTTGATGGCTACGCTGCCGATCGACGACTCCGACCGATTCTGCCGTTGGATGCTGACCGACTTTGCCCATGCGGGCCAGACGGTGATGATGGCTCCGGGTTCCGGCTTCTATGCGACGCCGGGACGTGGAGCATCCGAGGTCCGTATCGCCTATGTGCTCGAACAACCCGAGCTGGATAAGGCGATGACGGTCCTTGGGGCCGGACTGGCAGCCTATCCGGGGCGCCGGTAAACCTTGCTGGGGCAGCCACTTTATGGTGGCCAAAGAATCTGCATTATCGTAACAAAGGTCTGGGATGATCGTTTGCGGGGCAGGGAACAGGCACTGCCCTGAGCATTAGACCAATGATAGGCGAGAGGATCAAGCAGTACCAGATTACCGCCCGACTGGGCGCCGGGGGCATGGGGGAAGTCTACCTTGCCACCGATACCAGGCTGGGCCGTCAGGTGGCCCTGAAATTCCTGCCCCGGGAGTTTGCCACTGACCCCGACCGCCGTAAACGGCTGGAATTGGAGGCCCGGTCGGCCTCCTCGCTCGACCATCCAAACATTCTCACCATCTACGATATCGATGAGTGCGACGGGCGCCCGTTCATCGCCATGGCATACGTGGAGGGGGCAACCCTCAAGGAAAAGACCGCCGCGGGCCGCCTGCCGCAGGATGAAGCGATCCGGTATGGCATCCAGATCGCATCCGGATTGGCGGCCGCCCATGCGCGCGGAATTATCCATCGCGATGTGAAGCCCGACAATGTCATGATCGGAACCGACGACCGGGCGCGGCTGGCCGATTTCGGCCTGGCAAGACTCAAGGAATCATCGGGGCTGACCGAACGCGGGAGTACAGTGGGCACAGTCGGGTATATGTCCCCCGAACAAGTGCAGGGACTGCCGGTTGATGCCCGATCCGACGTTTTCTCGCTCGGGATCGTTCTCTATGAGCTGCTGACCGGTCGCAAGCCATTCGCGGCCGAGCATGCGGCGGCGGCACTCTACTCGATTGTACACGAGACGCCGCCGGCTCCCCGGGAAGTCAATCCACAGATTCCCCCTGAGGTATCCGCGGTCATTGAAAAGGCAATGGCCAAGGAGCCGGACGACCGTTACCCGAATGCCGGGGCACTCGAAACAGACTTGCGTGCCGTGGCCCGATCACTGGAAATCTCGCGCATTTCCTCCGGTGGCCTGCCGGTGCTGCGCCCGCAACGCCGCTTCAGCATCGCCTGGGGTATCCTCGGCGGCGCGGTTATGCTGTTGGGCGTGGCGTTTCTCTTTGCCTCACATCTGTTCACCGGCGGTGGCCAACCGGCCAAGGCGGGCGAGAATACGCTCGCGGTAATGTATTTCGAGAATCTCAGCGATCCGGACGACAAGGAGCGGCTGGGCGACATCATCACGGAACTGCTCACAACCGATCTGTCGGCGTCGCAGTTTATTAAAGTCGTTTCCAGCCAGCGCATCTACGACCTGCTGAAACACGAGGGAGCGGCGTCGACACGCCGCGTCGATCGTGGCATTGCCACCGAGGTGGCCCGCAAGGCAGGGGCGTCGCGGATGCTCTCGGGCACGCTGTCCAGGCTGAGCGGCCGGACGATCATCACTGCCCAGTTGGTGGACGTCGCCAGCGGCGACGTGGTGGGATCGGAGCGCGTCGACGGTTCCGATGTCTACGCGATGGTCGACGATCTCTCGATTCGGATCAAACAAAAGCTGGGGCTCAGCGAACAGGAAGCGTTGGCGGGCGAAGTGAAGGTCGCCAATGTGACAACGTCCTCCCCCGAGGCTTTGCGCGAGTATTTGCAGGGGATGGATTACTACTACACGCTCGATTGGCCCGATGCCTACAAGCATTTCGACCGCGCACTGGCGCTGGATTCGACCTTCGCGCTCGCGTACTTGCGCAAGGGAATCGCCTACATGTCAGATGGGCAGCGCGACAAGGGATTTGCCATGCTGGCCACCGCCGGCCGGTACTCGGACCACTTGACGGGGTGTGACAAGCTCCTTGTTCAGGCATTCGCCCAGGACCTGGCGCAAGGATTTAATAAGCTCGGCGCCCTGCGTACTCTGAAGCGTGCAACCTTTGAGTGCCCAACGGAGAAGGAACCGTTCTTCTGGATCGCGAACCTCTATCTCGAGGAACGGGGACAAACCGATTCGGCCCTTTACTACTGCCGCCGCGCTCTGGATCTCGACCCGGACTATCCATTCGCACTGTTGATCAAGGCGAATGCGCTGATGGAGCAAAAGGACTATGCTGGGGCCAAACCAGTGGTGGCGCACTACATGTCAGCTCGGGCCAATGACTGGGTCCCGTATTCCCTGATGAGTGACATCTATATCCGAGAGCACAAGCGCGATTCGGCCTGGTACTACGCCCGTCGCGCGATGCAGGTGGCTCCTGATCAGCGCTTCGGATACATCCAGATAGCGGGGCTTTTCGTTCTGGAGGGACAGCCGGACTCGGCCGTCCGTTGGTTTGAGAAGATGATGTCCAACGACCCGACTCCGGTCACCCGGATCATTGGTCTCAGGCAGATCGCCGCAGTCCATAAGTCGTGGGGAAGGTTCGGCAAGAGCTTGGACGATTACCGCTTGGCAGAGAAGATCGCGGATTCGGCCAACTTGCGGCCCCTGAAGAGCGGCATTCAGCAGTCACTGGGAGCGCTCTATAACGATACGGAGCGATTCCAGGAGGCGATTTCCCACTACCACGAAGCCGCGGCGCTCGACTCACTCAATCCGGATGCGCCCCTGGCGGAGGCGAAGATTCAATCGAGGCTGGGCAACAAGGACGCCTCGCAGGCGATCACGAAGGTTCTCGGGGATCGGTGGAAGGGGCGGGTCGACTCGACCGTGATGATCAGCAGCGGATTCGAACTCCGAGGATTTCTTGCGCTGGCTGCCAAGGACTATCAGGGCGCCATCGAGAATATCACGGCGGCAAGACGCCTGTCGCGCGACACGACAAGATGCCGGATCCAGATCGCGGAAGCATACATCGGCGCCGGGAAATACAACGAGGCCATCGCCGAGTTGAATTCACTCCGCGAGGACGCTGAAGCCCAATGGCCATCCGGGCAGTACCTGCGTTGCCTGTACCTTCTCGCCGATGCCCAAGTCAAGGTGGGCCGCCCGAAGGAGGCCATCGAGCCTCTCCAACGATTCCTGGTCTTTTGGGGCAATGCCGACTGGGATGTCCCAATGGTCAGGGACGCCAAGCAGTTGTTCGGCAGTTTGTCCGCACAGTAATTCTCTTCCAATCAAGTCAGCCCCGGAGGGGCGGCAGACAGTAGCCCGCGGCGTGAGCCGCGGAGTTTACGAGTGTGAATAGAAATCCAGCCCGGAGGGGCGATAGAGAGTAGCTTACGACACGACCCGTGATTTCACGAACGTGAATAGGAATCCAGCCCCGGAGGGGCGGCAGATAGTAGCCCGCGGCGTGAGCCGCGGGATTACGTGCGCGACGAGACCGAGCCCCGGAGGGGCGACAGAATCCATGTCTCATTCCACATGTATCGCTCATCGTACTCGGCGCAATGCTCTTTCAAGAACAACACAAACCCATCCACGTACGTCATCCGGCGATGATGTCCGCATGTGTGCCCTGTTCTTTCGCCCCTCCGGGGCTCTGGCGAATCGCCCAAAATCCCACGGCTGACGCCGTGGGCTACTATCTGTCGCCCCTTCGGGGCTCGGTTTAGCTTCGCGCTCGTAATCCCACGGTTGGCACCGTGTGCTACTGCGCCCCTCGGGGCCTGACCTCGCGCCGACAACACGCGCTCGCCAACGTCAGGCGCGCACCAGAGGTCACCCGCTTGCCGCGGTCACACGGCCAGATGGTTGATCACGATCTTAACGCCGATTCCGATCAGAATGATGCCCCCGATCAGGGTCATCCGTTTCCCGAAGGCTGCACCCAATGTCCGGCCGAATAACATCCCGACGATGGTCATGACCACCGTGACGGCACCGATGACGGCGCTCGGCATCCAGATCAGTACGCCCAAAAAGGCCATGCTCAACCCCACGGCGAAGGCGTCGATGCTCGTCGCGATCGATAGGATGATCAAGGTCCAGCCTCGCGTCGGGTCAGGGGCCATCCGCCGGTCAGGTTGCGTGGAGATCGATTCCCGGATCATCCGAACCCCGACATACGCCAACAATCCGAAGGCCAGCCAGTGGTCGTAGGTGTGGATGTATTGGCTGATTCCGCTCCCCAGATACCATCCAACAACTGTCAGAAGCAGTTGAAAAAGCCCGAAGTGCCACGAGAGCCGGAACAGCCTGCGGGGCGAGAGTTTCGGCTGGGTGGATCCGACGGCAATCGCCACGGCAAAGCAGTCCATACCGAGACCAATGGCGATCCCCAGAATGGTCAACCAAGCCACTTTAGCACCAATTCTGCCGTTTTCGAGATGAGGCGTTGCTAGGAATTGGCGTCCCCAACGAGATTTGAACTCGTGTTACCGCCGTGAAAGGGCGGTGTCCTGGACCGGGCTAGACGATGGGGACGTCACGATTCGTATTGGCAAATGGGACACCCGGAACCCATCAGCCCCCTCCCCATTTCCGGGGAAGACTTGCTTTTTTAGTGACTTATGGCCCCGAAGTCAAGACGAAAGCGCGGTCACGTTACGGATGCGGTGGGCTTCCGTCATTCCCGCGAAAGCGGGAATCCAGTCTCGCCCCGACGCGCCGGATCCCCGCTTTCGCGGGGATGACGCTGGGATAGATCGCAGTGTTTCTGGGCCACGTGATATTCCGGCCCTTCAATCAATGGGCGGGATGCTCTGGAGCGCCTTCATGTATTGGACACGTTCGAACGCTGCCGGGTCTTCACAGTGGGCGTGGCTCATGCTGCCCTGCATCTGGCGCACCGACTCGTACTCGTGAGCTTCCATCCAGGACCGCATGTCGGCCTGAACTGTCCGCAGATGATCGATCCCATTGCGCAAAAGGGCGGCACACATCATGGTCACGTTGGCGCCGGCCATCAGCATCTTGATCACATCGGCCGCCTCATGAATGCCGCTGGTCGCGGCAAGACTGGCAAGGATGCGGCCATACAAGATTGCCACCCAGCGCAAGGGCAGGCGCAGCGCCTGGGGACGGCTCAAGAGTACATTCGGCACGACTTCAAGCTGATCGAGGTCGATGTCGGGCTGATAGAAGCGATTGAACAGGACCAGACCGTCGGCGCCCGCTTGATCCAGTTGGTACGCCATGTTCGCCATCGAACTGTAAAACGCCGAGAGCTTGATCGCCACCGGGATCGTTACACTTGACTTCACCGCTTTCAGGATATCGATGCAGTTTTGTTCCACGACGTGGCCGGGTGTCTGGAGATCGGCCGGGAGGTAATAGATATTCAGTTCGATGGCGTCGGCGCCGGCCTGCTCCATCCGTTTTGCAAAGTCGGTCCAACCGCCGATGGTGCCACCATTGAGCGATGCAATGATCGGGATGTTTACCGCCTCTTTGGCGCGCCGGATATGATCCAGATACCCTTCCGGCCCCAGGTGAAATTCGGGCGGCTCGGGGAAATACGTCAGTGATTCAGCGAAGCTCTCGGATCCGTTGGTCATGTGGTGATACAACTCCAGACGATCCTTTGAGAGTTGCTCCTCGAAGAGTGAGTACAGCACGACGGCGGATGCGCCGGCATCCTCCATGCGTTTGATGTTGTCGATTTCCTCCGACAATGGTGAGGCCGATGGTACCAGAGGGTTGGCAAGTTTGAGGCCCATGTATGTCGTGCTCAGATCCATAGAGAGTCCTTATACCGAATGGTGAAAGGGCGGGTCATGAACCCGCCCCTGATGTCAGAGTATTAGTGTGCCACTCGTGCCTGCGGCACATCCGGAGCCTTCTCAGGCTTCGCCGCGGCCTTCTCCGGAGCGGCCAGCCGCTCATAGAGCTTCCACCGTTCGTTGACATCCTCCTGCGCCATTTTCCACAGCTCCTTGGCCGAATCGGGATGGCTCTTCGTGAGCATTTTGTACCGGTTCTCCATCCGCATATAGTCGGCGAGAGCCATCTTGGGCGCTCCCGAATCCAGCATGAATGGGTTCTCGCCGGTGTCGTTGCGACGCGGATCATAGCGGAACAACGGCCAGTGACCCGAAGCAACCGCGGCCTTTTGGTTTTGCAGGCCGCAAGTCATGTCGATTCCGTGCGCTATGCAGTGAGCATATGCCACGATCATCGAGGGGCCGGCATACGACTCCGCCTCGAGGAATGCACGCAATGTATGCTCATCCTTGGCGCCCATGGCGACCCGGGCGACGTAGACATTGCCGTAGGTGGTCGCCAGGAGTGCGAGGTCCTTCTTACGTCCCGGCTTCCCGGCAGCCGCGAACTTGGCCACTGCACCGCGCGGCGTCGACTTGGACATCTGGCCGCCGGTATTCGAGTAGACCTCGGTGTCGAGCACCAGCACGTTCACATCGCGTCCGGAGGCTAGCACGTTATCCAGGCCACCATAGCCAATGTCATACGCCCAGCCGTCGCCACCGACAATCCACACACTTTTCTTGACCAGCATATCGGCAATGCTCAACAGCCGTCTGGCATCATCCGACCTGAGCACCTGAAGCTTTTGTTTTAGAAGTTGCACACGCTCGCGTTGCTCATAAATCTCGGCTTCTTCACTCTGGTCCGCGCTCAGAATCGACGTGATCAGCTCCGTACCGAGTTCCGGCTCCATCTTGCGCAACAACTGCCGCGCCCATTCGGTTTGCTGGTCAATCGTCAGCCGGAATCCCATTCCGAACTCGGCATTGTCCTCAAACAGTGAGTTGGACCAAGCCGGACCGCGGCCATCGGCGTTGGTTGTGTATGGGGTCGTGGGCAGATTGCCGCCGTAGATCGAAGAGCAGCCAGTGGCGTTGGCGATCAGTGCCCGGTCGCCGAAGAGTTGAGTCAGCAGTTTTACATACGGGGTCTCGCCGCACCCCGCGCAGGCCCCCGAGAACTCAAATAGCGGTTCCAGAATGGCCGACTGGCGGACGGTAGAGTGCTTGACCAGACTTCGGTCGAGCTCGGGAAGATTGAGGAAGAAGTCCCAGTTGACCTTCTCGGCTTCGCGGAGCGGAGTCACCGGCATCATGTTCAAAGCCTTGATCCGCGTCTCCGATTTGCTCTTGGCCGGGCAAACGTCGACACAGATCGCGCAGCCGGTGCAATCTTCCGGGGCAACCTGAATCGTGTACTTCATTCCCGCCCACTCGCGGTCCTTGGCGTCGAACGATTTGAATGTCGGCGGCGCCTTCGCGAGCAATCCCGAATCGTAGACTTTGATGCGAATCACGCTGTGCGGGCAGACCATCGCGCATTTGCCGCAAGCGATGCAAATGTCCGGTTCCCAGACCGGAATGTCCTGGGCGATGTTGCGCTTTTCCCATTTTGTGGTTCCCAGTGGGAACGTCCCATCGGCGGGCATCGCGCTGACCGGCAGATCGTCGCCCAATCCCGCAATCATCGGCCCCGTGACATTGCGCACAAACTCCGGAGCAAAATCTGGAACGACCGGCGGAAGTTCGATCGTGCTGCTCGCCTCAGACGGCACCTTCACCTCGTGGAGATTCTGAATCGTCTGGTCGGCCGAGCGGAAGTTCATCTGGACGACTTCTTCACCCTTTCTGCCGTAGG
>JACRMA010000130.1 GCA_016235085.1 Candidatus Zixiibacteriota bacterium | reverse complement strand
TCCGATGGCAAGATTTCGAGTACGGCTGTCAAGGCTGTCTTCGAGCAAATGGTTGTGACAGGGAAATCCCCAAAGGACATTGTAACCGAGGGCGGATTATCGCAAATTTCCGATGGGACAATGCTGGGACAACTTGTTGACCGTGTTCTTGATGACAATCAGGATCAGGTTGCGACGTACCGATCAGGCAACCAGCGCGTACTGGCGTTTTTCGTTGGCCAGGTTATGAAGAACTCCAAAGGTAAAGCCAACCCGCAACGGATCAGCGAACTGTTGAAACAGCGCCTGGATCAATCATGAGCCAACCGGTTCGTGCCATGGCTCCCAATGATGGTGGCATGGGCTTCCAGCCCATGCGTCTGCGCTTGGCCATACTGGCGTCCGGCTCAGGAACCAATCTCCAGGCAGTGCTCGACCAGATTGCGGAAGGTAAGCTCGCTGCCGACGTCGCGGTCGTCATTTCCAACAACAGCGACTCTCAGGCACTCGAACGCGCCCGCAAGGTCGGGATCGAGGCCGTCCATTGGTCGGAGAAGAAAGCCGGTTCCCCCGCCCAGTTCTCCTCCGGTCTTCTGGAGATGCTCCAACACCACCGCATCGATTTGGTCGTTCTGGCCGGATATATGAAATTGGTTCCAATCGAAGTAGTCCGTGCATTTCACGGCCGAATCATTAACATTCACCCGGCCCTGCTGCCGAAGTATGGCGGCCCCGGCTTTTACGGTATGCGTGTGCACGAGGCGGTCATCGCGGCAGGAGAGAAGCAGAGCGGGGCGACCGTCCATTTTGTCGATGCCGAATACGATCACGGATCCGTTCTGATGCAACGGGAGGTCCCTGTTCTACCGAATGACACTCCGGCGACTCTGCGCGATCGCATCCTGGCCGTTGAGCACGAACTCCTGCCGGCCGCAATCGCCGAATTTGCGGCAAAATACTGGCAGCGTCCGAAGAGCCAAGAAATGCACCCCTAGGGGCGTATTGCATACGCCCGGCAGACTGGGCCAGAAACGATTACCGACTTTCGAGGAGATAGCTGAATGACCGATATTCTTGTCCGCAAACCCGACACCGTAATCGTCACACAACTGGGCGATCTTCCCTTGGTCGCCCGTGGCAAAGTCCGTGATGTCTACGATCTCGGTGACAAACTTCTGATCGTGGCCACCGACCGCCTGTCCGCCTTCGACGTGATCCTGCCGACTCCGATTCCCGGCAAGGGACGTGTCCTCACCCAGATGTCCCGATTCTGGTTTGAGCGGACCCGCGATATCGTGCCGAATCACCTGATCTCCTGCGATGTCACCCAGTTTCCGCAGGTTTTGCAGCCTTACCGCGAGCAGTTGGATGGACGCTCCATGCTCGTGAAGAAATGCCGCCGCATCGACTACGAATGTGTGGCCCGCGGCTATATCACCGGCTCGCTCTTCAACGAGTACGCGGCAGTCGCCGGCAAAGCCTCCGGCGGCAAGGTCTCGTTGCATGGATTCGAATTCCCGGCAAACCTCGTTGACTCCCAGAAGCTGCCGACGCCGATCTTCACGCCGGCCACCAAGAGCGACACCGGTCACGACGAGAATATCTCATTCGAACAGATGGCCTCGGATCTTGGCAAGGAATTGACGGCGCAGCTTCGCGACCTCACCATCGCGCTCTACAAATGGTGTGCCGACTACGCGGCGGGACACGGCATCATCATCGCCGACACCAAATTTGAATTCGGATTCGATGGCAATACACTGACCTTGATCGATGAGATCTGTTCGCCCGATTCATCGCGCTTCTGGCCCGCCGATCAATATCGTCCCGGTGGCTCCCAGCCCAGCTACGATAAGCAGTACGTGCGCGACTACCTGATTCGGATCGCCTGGAATAAACAGCCGCCCGCACCGGAACTTCCCGATGAGGTCGTGCGCAATACCGTCGCCAAGTATGAGGAGGCCCAACGGCGGCTTCTCGGTGCCTGATGCATATTCGGCTCCATTTCCGGACCACCCCGAAGCTGACAAGAGGAATCTTATGACGTCCGCACCCATACCCAGTGCAGGGAAGGACAACCAGCCCGCATCAACCACAGGGTTGGTGAGAGTTCGTCGCGCCATTATCTCGGCGTACGACAAGACGGGAGTCGTGGAGCTCGCCAAGACACTGCGCCAATACGGGGTGGAAATCGTCTCCACCGGCGGCACTATGGCCGCGCTCCAGAGTGCCGGCATTCCCGTGATTTCCGTCGAGTCGTTGACGGGTGTAGGCTCCATGCTCGGCGGACGAGTCAAAACCTTGCACCCCAGTTTGCTGGGTGGCGTTCTCGGGCGGCCGAATCTCCCCTCCGACCGCAAGGAACTCGATCAGGCGCGAATTCGACCCTTTGAGCTGGTGATCGTCAACTTATATCCCTTCTCCAAAGCAGCGAACGATCCGAACGCGAGCTTCGACGATGCCGTCGAACTGATCGACGTCGGTGGGCCAACAATGATCCGCGGCGCCGCCAAGAATCACGAAACGGTCGCCGTTGTCTGTGATCCGGCCGACTATCCGGCGCTCGTTGCCGAGCTGAACGCCAACGATGGCGCGACCACACTCGCCGCCCGTCGCCGCTTTGCCGCCAACGCGTTCACGGTCACGGCCGCCTATGACGCGAAGATCGCTTCGTATCTTATCGCCAGCCTCGCAACGCCGGAATCAGGCCAATTCCCCGAAATCCTGATTAAACGCTTCACCCGATCGGGATCGTTGCGCTATGGTGAAAATCCCCATCAACAGGCGGCTGTTTACCGCGCGGCCGATGACACCGGGCCATCGCTGGCGAACGCCCCTATCGACGGCGGCAAAGAGCTTTCCTACAACAACTATGGCGATCTCGATGCCGCATGGCGCATGGCCGCCGATTTCACCGAGCCATTCGCCGCGGTTTTCAAGCACGCCAATCCATGTGGCGCCGCCACCGGCGCGTCAATCACCCGCGCGTACGAACTCGCCTATGCCACCGATCCCCTCTCGGCCTACGGCTCCATTGTTGCCTTGAATCGCACCGTCGATCGCGCCTGTGCTGATGCCCTCAATCAGACAACATTCATCGAATGCGTGATCGCGCCGGGATACGACACCGAGGCGCTGGCGCTGATGCTCGCAAAGAAGACCCGCCGCTACATCACCGCGAGCACGATGTCCCTGGTGCCCGGTCGCGTTCGATTCCGCGAAATCCTTGGCGGACTTCTGGTGCAGGATGATGACGAACGCGAAGTGAGTCCGGCAGACTTGACGGTCGTCAGCAACGTGGCTCCCACCCAGGAGCAAATCGCCTCGCTTCTGTTTGCGCGCAAGATTGTCAAACACGCCAAGTCCAACGCCATCGTGCTGGCACAGGGAACCGCTGCCGTCGGGATCGGCTCGGGACAAACATCACGTGTCGATGCCGTGCATTCGGCCGTGGCGCGGGCCGGAGATCGCGCCAAAGGCGCCGTACTCGCCTCGGATGCGTTCTTCCCGATGCGCGACGGTCCCGATGCGGCGGCCGCCGCAGGCGTGGCCGCGATCATTCAACCCGGCGGCTCCAAACGCGACCCGGAGGTCATTGCCGCGTGCAATGAGCACGGTATCGCGATGGTCTTTTCCGGGGTCCGTAACTTCAGGCATTGAGGCAACCCATGAGTTCACTCACTGGACGTCACATTCTCTTGGGAATCACGGGTGGCATCGCCGCCTACAAGTCCGCCTACCTGTGCCGCAGGCTGAAGGACAAGGGTGCCGATGTCTGGGTGTCGATGACCAAGAACGCCACCCACTTCATTACTCCGCTGACGATGGAGACCCTGTCTGAACGTGAAGTATTACTTGAGATGTTCCCTGCAACTCGTTATGTCGGAACACGTCACATCGACATCTCCGACTGGACCGAACTTTCGATTGTTGCACCCGCCACCGCGAATTTCATTGGCCGGTACGCCAATGGCTTGGCTGATGACATGCTCACCACGCTCCTGATCTCGGTCACCTCGCCGGTCATGCTCGCGCCCGCGATGAATACCGACATGTACAATCACCCCGCCGTGCAGGAGAACCTCCAGCGCCTGAGAGCCCGCGGCGTCCACATGGTGGACCCGACGTCCGGACTCCTGGCATGCCACACGGTTGGCGTCGGACGAATGGCCGAGCCGGAGACAATCGTGGCGGCGGCCGAATTACTCCTCGAACAAAGCGGCCGTCACGACCTGACGGGGAAGACCATCCTTGTGACTGCCGGGCCCACGCAGGAAGCCATCGACCCGGTGCGCGTCATTACCAACCGATCGTCCGGCAAGATGGGGTATGCCATTGCCACCGCCGCCCAACAGCGCGGCGCCCACGTGATCTTAATCAGCGGTCCGACCATGCTCCCTGCCCCTGCGGGGATCGAGCTGGTTAATGTGACCTCCGCTCAGGAGATGTTCAACGCGGCCATGGCGCGTTTCGACACCTGCTCTGCCGCCATTGGTGTCGCCGCCGTCAGCGACTGGCGTGTCGCCAAGCCGGGCTTGCATAAACTCGCCAAGGCCGATGGCCCCCCGGAATTGCATTTGGAACCAACCCCGGATATTTTGGCCGGCATGGGTGCCCGCAAAAGGCCGGGACAGATCATCATCGGATTCGCCCTCGAAACCGATCCGGCGCGTCTCGACTCGGTCACCAAACTGCGCGCCAAGAATCTCGACTTGCTCGTCGCCAACAATCCCACCGCTCCCGGCTCCGAATTCGGCAGCGATCACAACGATGCACTCCTGATCGATCGCGAGGGACATGTCGATCGCCCGGGTTTGCTGACCAAACAAGACCTGGCACATCGCATTCTGGATCGGCTGGCATCATTCACGAATGGATCAAAGTAATCCTGCCAACATTATGGCCACTCCCGACGAAACCTCATTGGTTGCTGCGCAGGCTCTGCGCCAGATTCTCCAGGTCGAACCCACGATGGAGATGTTCGACGACAAGCCACGCGCCAAGCGCGCCGGCTCGCTCGACGAGCTTTATGAGATGATCCACACGTGCACGAAATGCTCACTGGGGCATTCGCGCACCAAGTTCGTGTTCGGCGTCGGGAATCCGCACGCGCACATCATGTTCATTGGTGAGGCGCCGGGGCGCGACGAGGACTTGTCCGGGATTCCGTTCGTTGGCCGTGCCGGGCAGTTGCTGGACAAGATGCTCGCCGCGATCGATCTGAAACGTGACGACGTTTACATCGCCAATGTTCTCAAGTGCCGCCCTCCCGAAAATCGTGATCCCTTGCCCGAGGAATCCGATTCCTGCCTGCCGCATCTCGCCGAGCAGATTCGCCTGATTGGCCCGAAATACATTTGTTCTGTCGGACGGATCGCCGCCCAAATTCTCCTGGATACCAAAACCCCGTTGGGGAAGATGCGTGGACGATTCTATGACGTCTGCGGCGCCAAGATGCTGGTGACGTTCCACCCGGCGGCGCTACTGCGCAATCCGAATTTCAAGAAGGACGCATGGGAGGATCTGAAACTCCTCCGCCGTACTTACGATCAGTCGATGGGACAGAAATCAAGATTTTAGGTCAAGTCGACGCGGGTACGATGCCTATCCATGATCTCTCCTGACCCAACAGTGCGACACAACTCCGTCATTCCCGGACACGCCGATGTCGTCCCCAGACACACTGATGTCATTCCTGGCCACACTGATGTCATTCCCGTACACACTGATGTCATTCCCGCGAAGGCGGGAATCCAGCGCCACTCCGACACTCTGGATTCCAGCTTTCGCGGGACCGACATCAGGACGTCTCACGTGTTCGGTGCGGTTGTTCAGCATTCGTCGGCGGGCAGAGACTCTACCATTGATTATCCTTCCCACACACCCGAAAGCGAGGTCTCGTGGAACACGCTGTAATTCTGGCCGGTGGACGTGGTGAACGATTCTGGCCTTTGTCCCGTCGCGGCCGGCCAAAACAGTTGCTGCCGATCACATCGGAAAAGACGATGCTGGAGGCGACCATCGACCGGATATCCCCGGACTTCAGTGCCGACCGCATTTGGGTTGTGACTGGTGATGAAATCGCGGCCGCCGTCCGCAAGTGCGTTCCCGGCATTCCTGAGAAGAACATTCTGGCAGAACCCAGCAGCAATAACACGTGCATGGCGATCGGCTGGGCGGCCATCGAGCTTTCCGCCATCGATCCCGAGGCGACGCTGGTGATCCTGTCCGCGGACCACGCCATTGAACCCGCCGCCACCTTGCGCCGCGTGCTCAAGGAAGGCGCCCGCCTCGCCAACTCCGAACCGCATCTGGTAACTATAGGCATCACGCCGACACGCGCTGAGACAGGCTACGGATATATCGAACTCGGGTCGCATTTCGCCTCCTCCGATGGCATCTCGTCGTATCAAGTCGAAGCATTTCGTGAGAAGCCCGATCGCAATACGGCGCAGGATTACTACTTCGACCGGCGGCACCTGTGGAATGCCGGTATCTTCGTCTGGACCGCGAAGACGCTTCTCCAGGCTCTCCGGGAATATCAGCCGGCAATGCACGCCGCGCTCACCCAATACGGTAAGGCGGTCGGAACGTCCCGCCAGGCCGATGCGCTTAGGGAGCTCTACGCCGCCACCCCCTGCATCTCCATCGACAAGGGCGTGCTGGAGCATGCCGGCAACGTTGTCGTCATCAAGGCTGATGTCGCGTGGGATGACGTCGGCAGTTGGCTGGCACTGGGACGCTTGAAAAAGGGCGGACCGGAGCACAACGTCATCGTTGGCCAGGCGTATCCGCTCCACTCCTTCGACCTGACCATCTACAACGAAACCGATGATCTAATCTGCGCTCTGGGTGTATCCGATCTGGTCATTGTGCGCACCGGAGACATCACATTTGTCGCACACAAATCGCGCATCGACGAGATTCGGGAGTTGACCGATCGGCTGAAGTCCGAAGGGCGCTGGGAGGAATTCCTTTAGCGTTGTTCGTTGAACCAGGAAGTCGATGAGACCCAGAGCCACCGCTCATTGGCACCAACTGAAGAAGGTAGACTGGGAG
>JACRMA010000033.1 GCA_016235085.1 Candidatus Zixiibacteriota bacterium | reverse complement strand
AATGGATGCCACGAAATGATCATGAATGAATCGCGAGGGAGGGCGAGGCTCCTGCCGCGCCTTGTTCCTGCGCGGGAACAAGGCTCGGCAGGAGCCTCGCCCTCCCGGCGCGCACAATTCCTTCCGGTGTTCGTCAGTTACAACCGCTGGTGGCCCGCCAGGAGCGATTTCACCGCAGGTGAAATCGCGGATGGTGGGTGGCGGCAGGGTCGATCTTTAGGGGCTGCTCGCTTGTTAAGAACCCCACCATGCGTCCTGTCCGCTGACGCGGACTGGACTCCTGGTGGGCCACCAGTGGTGGGTTACTGGATTCCCTCTTTCACAGGATGGATGTCACACCGGACTCGCTTCTCGCAGTCATGGAACGTGCACATCACGGACCGACAGCAGATCCTTCGTCGCTTCGCGACTCAGGATGACAATCGGAACTCTGCCGTAAGGGCCACGGGCAAGATGCCCGTGCCACCCCGATGGACACAGAAGTTCGAAAATTACAACCGCTGCTGCGCCAGGCGCTGCTTTACGCGGTCGTCGATGTTTAGGATTTTGGCGCGGTCATGATAGGGGACGATTTCAACAGAACTGGTGCCTTTGAGTTCGTTCAGGACTGCGGAGATGACGGCCACGGCATTCTGGATCGTGTGCATCGAGTCGGCCAGCCGCCGTTCGGGATCGATCACCTTACCCTTCTGTACGGCCAGCTCCATCAATTGGGAATGCCCGAGGATTGTTGTCGTCGCGTTGTTGATGTGATGCGAAAAGGTCGCGCAGATCGCATCGAGCAGCTCGCGCACCAATTCCTCCTTCTTCCCGGTCGGTGTGCTGATGAGAAGGCTTTCCATTTCCAGGAAAAGCTCATGCAACCGTTGGTTGGCATGTGCGAGGATTTCGAGCGGTTCACCGATCTTGATGTCCAAATGCCCGGCGATGGCCGTGAGATTCTCCGCCACCCAACTGTCGACACTCTTGAGGTCAACCGGCCCGAGACCCAGCGCGGCAAGGGCCTTGTGCTTCTCCTCAATCCGGGCCCGCGACAGCGCGGAGCGTGTCTCAAGACCATGGTGCCCGATCCGGTCGGCGAGGGCGGTGAGCAGGGTCAGCTTGTCCACGGTCGGCCCGGAGGGGCCGATCAGGTTATCGTGATGGTGCGTGACGACCTCGATCAGGCGGTCCGGCAGGTGCCATGAGCTGAACAAGATGCTTCCGGCCTCCGCATGATCAATGCCAAATGCCTCCCGTTCGCCATCAACCCAGTCGGCGCCGTTTGGGAAGTGCGCGATGAAACTTCCGTAGGCGGGGCCGTAGGCTCGTGCCATCAGCATCAAGCCGATATCATGGAGCAATCCGGCAACGAAGGCTTCTTCCTGGGGCTGGTAGCCGATCTTGGCCGCGAACAATTGCGCCGTGGCCGCGGTCTCCAGCGAGTGGCGCCAGAAGGTCGTCAGATCGAAGGTGGTTCCAGAAGCGCCAGTATTGACGACGTCGTACACTGAGGTCGAGAGGACAACAGACTTGACCGCACGGAAGCCCAGAAGGACCACCGCCTGTTGGACGGTATTGACCTTGCCGGAGCGGCCGTAGATGGCCGAATTCGCCATACGCAACAGACGCGCGGTGATCGGGGCATCACGCAAAATAATCCGGCTGAGATCGTGTGCCGTGGCATCCGGCGATTCAGTGACACGCAACACCTCGACCAGTGTTTGCGGAAGCGTGCAAAGATCGGTGATGGCGAGGATCTTGTCCCGGGCGCTGTCCGTCATAAAAGTAACCACTCCCCCACAAACTCGCGTCCGGCGGGAGTCTCATTGGTATTATCGGCTTTTCAGGGACGGTTCTGGAGGAAGCTGGTTGCCGGCAATAGTAATAAGCGGGGTTTGGCGACGGATTCTCTCGAATTACGGGTTCCCGCCCGTGCGCAATCGCCGCAGGCGGGCACGGCGGTGAAGCAACCGTTCGCGCTGGGCGGAGGCCTCTTCATCCCCGAGCGCTTCCCGAATCCGCAGGTTCTCCAGCGCTTTGTCAACAACATCCAACGCGGCCTGATAGTCCCGGCGGCGGTGTTCCAGATGTTTGGCCATTTCCTCGGCGGCATCGATGCGATCCGGCTGGTACCGCGCGACGTGTTCCCAATGCACATGCGCAGCGTCGAATTCGCGCTCCCGTTTGTGGACGCGGCCGCGCAACTCGCTGAGATGTGCCCGTTGGCCGCGGCTTAGGACCCGCTGGCTGGCTTCGTCCAGGGCGAGATGGGCGGCCGCATACCGCCGTTTCCGAAACCAGTACCCCGCCAGCGCCATCAAGTCATCCGGATCAGCCAGCGTCGGACGCTCCGGATCGGCCAGGACGGTCAGCCACACCGCGTAAACGAAGAGCGAGACGACGTCGAGGCGGTTGTGCTCGAATACCGCATGCAACCGCGGACTGTGCCCGTCGCGCAAGTACTGGAAATAGACCTCCGGAACTTCGGCGCCAGGCAGGTCCTCCACTCGGGCGAATTTTAAGAGCCTGGCTTCGACATTGCCCAGGGAACATTCACCGATTCGCTTGCGAAAGATGGCGCGCGTCGGCCACAGAAGATCAAAATGAGGCAGTTCGCGAAATGACGGATCCAGTCGCCAGAAGTGGAATCGGCCTTCCAATAGGGGCAGGTCGAATGATGCACCGTTGTATGTGACGAGAGCCCCGGCCTTCTCGAACCTCTGCCAAAGCTGGTCCAGTTTCCCTGCTTCCTCTGCCGGATCAGAAAGAAAGTACTGATCCACACGGAATCCCTGTCCGGTAACTTGTCCGACCGAAGTCAGAAAGGCGACTGTCCCGGCTCCTCCAGACAAACCGGTGGTTTCGCAGTCAACGAACAGGCATTGGGAGAGTGGAACCCGTTCCCCGGAGCCATCGAGGGGGACGCGCAATTCGAGGCCGGTTGGTTCCGGTGTCAGACGCGACAGAAGTGTTTCTCCCCATGGTTCCTGGGGATCATGCAAAGTGCGACGCAGCCAGAAGGAACCCCGCGAGCCGCTGACGTGCGTGGCGCCGACCACCTCAGGCCCCAACGATCCCACGGGTTCATAGCGGCGTGAATCGGACGGTCCGGGAGCGCCGGGTGCTGCAGTTCGCTCCAGGTGGGGCGACAACCGCGCCAGCTTTTCACTCAACGATTCCCGATTGTCCGTTGGCATTACCCACCTCTGCGGCTCAGACAATCAGGGTTTGAAACGTTTTTCGAGCCGGGTAATCTGTGCCAGGACAAACGGGTCGGTTTCTTTGGAGCGCATTTTCTGAACGCGTTTGAGGGTCTTCTTATCCGGGTGTGCGGCGAGTCCTTCGACCGCAAACGCACGCGTTATCGGCGAGAGGTCTTCGAGCTTGGAGAAGAGAAACTTCTGCGCCTTGGAGTCGGGACTTCCACCGAGCGCGACGAGCGCGCCATGCAGGGCGATTCCAGTGAGGGTGCGGGTACTCTCGATCAATGCTTCGGTGGGGAAGGGTTTGGTCTGGCCCAGAGAGATAATGGCAGTTTGACGGACACCGAAGAACGGGTCACTCAGCGCTTCAATCAACGCCCCAGCCGACTGGGGATCAGCCAGCAACCCAAGCGCTACCACACAACTCTTGCGGACATCGCTGTCCTCCTCGTGTCCCAGCCGCTTGAGCAGCGGCGCGACGCCACGGCGGTCATTGATCTTTCCAATCGCGGTGGCGACCTCGGAGCGAACAGCGTAGTACGAATGGTCGAGTTGCCGGGTCAACGGCAGTGTCGCGCTGGTGTCCTTGGCCAGCCCGAGGCACCGCGCGGCGTTCTGGGGCATGTAGATTCCACTCGAATCAAGGTACGGAATGAGCGGCGGCGCGCCGGCCGGCCCCATTTTTTCGAAGATATCAGCCAGCGTCCGGCGCTCGCGGGCATCCGTGGCATCCAAGCGCCGTGCCAGCCACTTTGCCGCCTTCTCCCCCATCGCCGCAAGGCTGTCCTTGGCTGGGGCGACCTTGTCCTGGAAGCGAACTTCCCCTGACGAGGCCCACATGAACAATCGATTCGTGCGCGTCGAGTCGGACTCCGCACGTGAAAGTGTGTTGCCGCCGAGGACAATTGCCAGCAGCAGAAGTCCGATGGCCATCACAGGTGGCGAGTGCTTGCGTATCATTTCAGCTTCACCCATGCCGTGTCCACGTCAACTCCCACACCCCATAGTGATTCTCCCAACCAGATGCCGGCATCATGTCCGGGACCGTCGTATCGGTCGACGCCACCGAGGTCGAGAAACAGACCGATCGACCCATACTCCCGGCGGGGATTCCCGTAACCCTGTGGCGAGAGATCGGCGGCGATATACCGGTCACTCCCGGAGGAGTCGATCAGCACGACAACGGCCCAGTCATGGCCGCATCCGTGAGAGACGCCTTTCGATTCGTAGCGGTCGTCACCGGCAACATCATAGAGGCAGCCGGCGGTCATGTGTGTCGCGGAGCCCTGCGCGTACTGGTAGGCCGAATACTGATCGTTACCGGCGCCATCGAGGAGCCCGCCGAATCCCCACCAATACGAGCAGCCCTGGCCGAAGATGTCGGCTGAGTAGACGTCATTGCCGTTCTTGTCCAGCAGCAGGCCGATACCGCCGGAGAAGTGCGGCCGGATGCCATAGCCGAAACCCTGCGAAAGCGAGACGTAATGGTCGCGATAACGCAGGACATCCTCGTACTTCCCGCCAGCGGTGTAGAGATCATTTCCTCCGGCTTCGGAAAGCACACCCAAGCCGCCGGTGAATCCGAATCCCTGGGCATAGAGCCGGGCAGTGTATTGATCATTCCCTTGTCCGCCGTCATAGAGCATGCCGATGCCGAACGAGCCCGCTCCCTGGGTGTGCTGGTCGCCGATGTAGACATCGCGTCCCTGCAGATCCATCAAGACACCGATGCCGAACCAGCCCGAACCCATCGTGAAGTCCCCACCTCGGTAGGTATCCTCTCCGGCAAAGTCGACCAGAATGCTCCAGCCGAAACGGGCCGCACCGAGATCATTTCCGGCAGGGGCATTGTGGGTGTCATCGCCGCCGTAGTCCAGAATCAGACGATGCCTGCCCATTGGAAGCGCGCGAAGATCGTAGATGTCGTTGCCGCCGGGGTCAATAATGATCGCCGGTGAACCGGTGTAATGATCGCCGCCAATGGTGCCAAAGATGATATCCCCCGAGGGTCCGTGATAGACGACCGGCGATTTTTGCGCACGCCACAGGCTGTCGTTCGCAGGTGCACTGAGCGGAATGCCGCGCAACAGGTGTGATACCAGCGGGACGCCGTGCTCATGCACCCATTTCCAGTGAATGCGCGCCCCCAGCCCCGCGAAGTGTTTGGCATCGGCGTCTTCAACATTCTGCAGGGAATCAAGCACCTCTTCGGACTTATCCTTGTCGGTTTCATCGTCCTGAACCAACAGGGGCACACGTGCCAGGACAAACTGCCGTTCCTCTTTGCTCAGATCGCAGAGGACAGTGTCGATCCAGCCGGAGTCTGCCAAGGCAATGCTGACGGTGGACAGAAACTTCTGCCAGGCGGGTGGGAATCCTGCCGGTGCATTCCCCTGTTTCAGCCGGTCATGCGGTGAGTCAACGCGAACCGGGGTGAGGATGGGAGCATTGCCCGCGAGTTCGGATTCGGTCGGGTCGAATGGGGACAGGTGAACCGTCGGGCCGAGCACGAGCTTTACCAGATCATCCCATTTCACGTTGCGTGTCGGACGCTGGGCGTCCGGCCTCGACGTGATGGAATCGCCGAAGACATCCTGCGACGCGCTGGAGAGGAGCCCGGTCATCTCAGCCGGGTGGCGCATTACGTGATCGACACCCCACAGACGAAACGAATCCCGAGGCACATAGTCGGTGCGCAGCGAAAGATCCGGCGGTGTCAACCGAATGCAGGACAGCGCCGATTCGATGGCTTTGTCCGGCCACCAGCCTGCCGCCGCCAAGGGGCCGGCCAGGGGGAAGCCCAAATGGCCGCCGGTGACCTGCGAAAAGGCGGTCAGAATTGCGGAACTAATCGCGACGACCGCGACGGTGATTGACAGCATCATCCGTGGCTGGACCATACCCGGTCGATACGGAAGTGAGGCGCCTTCGTCAATCGTTTTCAGGAGGCGGGCAAGACGAAGTCAGCGTTTCGATTAACGTGTCTGGGGGGCCGTCGTGCTGGCCTTGGCCAGACGCTCAACGCTCTCACGCAGTTGCTGGAGGTGGAACGGCTTGGCCAGCATCGCGTCAACGCCGGTGTCGCCGAGGCAATCATCCCCGTATTGGGCGCCCCAGCCGGAAATCACGAGCACCGGTAGGCGGGGCTCATGCAGTTTGGCCGCTCGCGCCACGTCCCAGCCGGTTACTTCGGGCATGCCCAGATCGGTCACCACCACATCGTAAGTGTTCTTGGTAATGGCATCGACAGCGTCGCCGCCATTATCGAACACGTCAACTCTGTGACCGGCATCCTGCAGGGCCTCGGCAACAACGTCGAGAATCGTGTGATCGTCATCGACCAAAAGAAGCCGTAAGCCGATGGGTTTCTCGGGTTCGGCCAGCGCTTCTGCCGGAGTTCCATCGGCCGGAACGCTTGGGAACTCTATGCGGAATGTCGTGCCCTCGCCGGGTTGTGACTCGAGCTCGATCTTGCCCTCCAGTCGTTTGATGACGTCGCGGACAACCGTAAGCCCCAAACCGGTTCCCCTTGGCCCTTTGGTGGTGAAGAACGGGGAGAAGACTTTGCTGAGTTGTTCCGCGGACATACCGACGCCGGTATCAGAAACCGTAAGAACGCAGGTGGACGCGTCACCGGAGGTTTCGATCTTCAGCGTCCCCCCTTGCGGCATCGCATCGAGCGCGTTGAGAATAAGATTGGCAACCGCGTCGACAAGTTGCGGGTGGACGCCTCGGACCACCCGTGGACCATCGCTATTGCGAACGACATTGTAGGCAATGATCTTCTCCATTTGTACGAGTGCTTTCTTGAACTCTTCGTCGGACGTCTTGTACTGCATCATTTCGGCGCGGCCGATGACGGCGCCAAGAATGTTGTTGATGTCATGGAAGACGCCGGAGGCCATCTCCCCCAGCACGCGCATCTTTTCGGCGTGGAGCAATTGGTCTTTCAGGTTCTGCCGCTCGGCTTCCGTAATGGCCTGCAGGGCGGATTCGTGCACGATCCCAGAGGCGAGACAACCGTAGACCTTCAGCCAATCGAGGTCGGTGGCCAGGAATTCCTCGTAACCTTCACTGCTGGCGAGCAGGACTCCGGTGGTTCCCTGTGCACACATGAGGGGGACAGCCATCACGCTTTCCGGCTCCACCGGGGTGCCGGGTATCTGCACGGCGTCCGTGCTGTTTTCCGCATGATTGATAATGCGCGCCCGGCCGCTCGCCGCCACGCTCCCGGTCAGGCCATCACCGAACTCCACGGGGAATCCAAGAATATGGTCGCGATGATGCTGCGCTGAGGTCGCGAGCGCGTGAAGCAAGCCGTCCTCTTTGCCGGCGAGGTACAGGGTAACCGAGGAGATTCCCAGTCCCTTGGTGACCAGTTCCACCAGTTTCTGCAGTACGGCCGGAAGATCGTCGGCCGATTGCCGCAGTTCGATGGCCTCCAGCAGAACCGAGAGGCGATGCTGGTCGCTCGTTCTCCCCGGCCCGGGTGTGGCCGGTGATGCGATGTTTCGGCCGACGGTTGCCAATGGCCGGCTGACTTGCTGGGCTGCGAACGTGCTCGTCATGGCTGTATCGGTGCCCTCTACCGGACGATTGGCGTGTTTTCACTCGATTGCGAGGCGCTCTCGTGCGACGCCCCTTCGAGCCGCCAGTTGCGAATCGTTTCCAGGTTGGTTTGAAGCCGGTTCACGGTTGAATCGGTCGAAATGCCGGGAATCGACAACGCCGGCGCACTGCTGGATTCCTTCTGCGGCAGGTCTTCGGTTCCCAAGGATCTTAATGCCGCCTCATGAATCTTGTTGGCGGACCGTTCGATGACGTTCAGATACTTGACCGATTCACCGGTCAAGTCGGGCTGTTTGTGACGGATCAATTCGACCGAGCCGATGATTCCGGTCAGCGGGTTGATAATGCTGTGATTGAATTCCGAGACACGTTCACCACTGAAATTCCACCGCTGTCTCGCAGGCGGTTTGATTTGCTCCTGCTCCCACCGGCGTGAGTAGACGCGCGCGAGGCTGTTCAGAAGGAGACGTTCCGGTTCATCCATCGATTGCCGGTCCGGATCCCGTGTTTCAATCGCATCCACGAAGCCCACGGTCATGTCGCCGGTGGTGATGGGTACGATCCAACCGGTCTTCATGCGCGGCAGCATCGACAGCTCGACTTCCGACTTCTCCATGAGCGCTTCGGGATCACTCTGATCGATACGGTGCGGTGTCCGGTGTTCCATGGAGCACCTGTGCCACGGCGTATCGGACAACCGGATTCGCTCCTGGCCGTTCGGCAGTGAGTGCACCCGCCCGGCCGTGGCAACGATTTCCATTGCCTGCCCGTCCGGCGTCAACCGGTATAGCCGCAGTGCAGAAGTCTTGATGGCGCGATGCGCCTCTTTGAGGATCTCAAAATCGGTCTTTGACTTCGGCGTAATGTGGTCCCACTGATTCGCAAGCGAAGTGACCTCACCATAACGATGGCTGGTGCGTGCGGCTTCGAGTTGCTTGAGCCACAGCCCCAGGCAGCCGGCAAAGGCCGTGAGCGGCCCCGTTTCGTCCAGCCCATAACAGGCCACGGAACGATGCGCCAAAGTCAGAGTACCCAGGAGGCGCTCGCCATCACGGATCGGAAGTACGATTCGCGAGCGCAACCCCAGACGTTTTTCCCAAGTCCCATCCGCCGGAGTTTCTTCCGGTGACTGTAGGAGATCAGGGGTAATAAGCGGCCGGGCCATTCCCAGAAGCCGGTGAGTCGTGCCGTCCCAGATTGGCCAGCGGTGGCGATTCTCGACAACCCGGCGCTGGCCGGTGATCATGCTCGCCCGGTCCTCGTGGAAATGGGCGCTGTTCAACCACGAAACGGACAGATAATCTGCCGGAACGATTCCTTTGAGAGCCTGTGCGATGGCAGGAAGGCCGCGATCCAGTGTGCGTTCATCCAGCAGCGATGTGACCAGTTGATGGAGTCCTTGAGCCAGCCGGCGCGTAGATTCACCGGCGCTGGCGCCAACCCAATCTGAGATCGCCCGTCCGGTGAGTCCGGCAACCAGGGTGAGCGCCTCGCTGACCGGCGGCGCCGTAACCGAAACCATCGAGTCCTTCAATAGGACGGTGGCGACGACAGTCTCGTCGGAGATCAAAGGAACGATAGTCCATTTCCGCTCATCACCGCCAATAGACTCGGCGTCTGGCTGGTATTCGCAGACACACCCTGCCAGAGCGTAACGATCGACCAATGACATGGTGAAGGGTGTTGAGGGTTCGCTGACCTCAGGTTGACCGGTCGCAACTGCCGAGCCCACGAATGCTGCCCGTTTTTGAACGAAACTGTTCTTGTAGACGAGTGCAGCGCTGGCTCCGGTCGCTGTGCGAAGCGCCGAGGCCACGCCCATGAGCATCTGGTTAAGGGTGGACTTGCTGGCGATGGTCTCGGTTACCGACTTCAGCAGTTGCTCGCGGGCACCGGTTGTCTCCGGCGCGTCCCCCAGCAGCGCGACATAGCGTTCTCTGCGTGCCGATACGACGAAGATTGCGGTTAACCCCAGTATGGCCGCTGCCAGCGCCATCGTACCCAGGTCAACTCGCGGCGCCAGCATCGCGTCATCGGGAGTTCCCCAAATGATCAGGGCGATGCCGGTCGAGACCGCCGTCAGGATTAGCGCCATGTCCCTCAAGCGGCGGAGCAACCGGGCCGACTGTGCCCCGATCGAGATGACCGCCAGCGAAATACCGGCGATCAAAGTCAGCCACGTCACAACTGTCGTAAACATGAGACTTCCCCCCCACTGTGTCGCCAAGTACATCTGCCCCGACACGCTTTGTGTTGCCGCGTTCGCCAGAGTGGAGACAACCTGATCGTCAATCATTTGGCCAAACAGAAACATGTTGGAATCAACCAATCCGGTGTGAGCTTTGGGCCTGATTGCCCGTGACGCACGGGACAATTCCTTACCCCACATTCATTGCATCGGCTTGTCGGAGCAAAACTTAAGGAAAGGTCGGCGCCCCCCGCGTGCACTTGGCGCGGTGAAGTCACACGGTTACAAGTGCTTGGCAACTTCGAGCCGGATTGCCCGCTTCGTTGCGATGTACTATTGGCAGAATCTGGCGCCGGTTGGCGAATTTAAACTCCAGATCGCCTGGCAGGATGGCTGATTCGGGACTCCGTGACAAGCAGGTGCTCACGCCCCCATTCCACGCGTTCGAACAGCGGCGTCAGTATCGAAAGCTCGCTTCCCCCATGGCCGCCCTTCGCCTCTGAAAGTGGGAGTCGAGACGCAGAGAACACCGTGCGGCGGACGCGCAGGCTATCGCCGATCACATAAACAGGCTTGCCGTTGGCCCTGGCGAGCATGGACATGGCTTGCGATCCAGTCTTGTTGATGAATCCCCGGCGGTCAATCCAGTCGGCACCGAGGATGACCGCATCCACCTTCTCGATCCAGGTTCCCATCGCGGCATCGGTGATCACGATCGCCCGGCAACCCGCTCGAGATAGCCGGCGTGCCATCGTGATTCCTTCGCAAGCTGGACGCGATTCACATACAACGAGAGTCAGGTGTCCGGATTTGCGAGTGCCACCCATCGACCGGGTAGCATTCAAGGCAGCGCTCGCCTCCAGAACCGCTCCGGACGAACTGAGCGTTAGAAACTTACCGCATCGGGATGCGCTTGTGGCAAAGTTCCGTGCCGCCCGGTTGCGGTTCTCCGTGAGCTCGCGGAGGAATTCTTCGAATACTTCTGTGATCGAATCAGCGTCCAACCGAGCCGGCGTTTGCCCGGCCCCCACAACCGCACTGTGCAGACGGGTCTGCAACGTACGCAGCAGGGCCATGGCCGGAAATTCGGCGATCAGCTGGCCGACGGCTTCGGCGATCTCTGCGCGAGCGAGCTTTGAACGGGTTGCACGAATCTCGGTTAGGCAGATGCGGCAGAAACGCGTGGCGATCGTCGAACTGCCCAAGCGGCGGTCCTTGCGCAACTTCGTCAACCTGTGCGCAAATGTCTCCATGGCGCTACGCGAATCGAGATCGGATCACCGGGCACGCAAGCTGCCTCGGATCTTCTCGGCTTTCTGCGTGTTCTTGAAATGGCATTTCGCCACAGTGCCCAGGAGGTCCATCCCCCCTCGCGCCAGGATACGCGCGGCGACCTGATCGACTCCCGGCCCGGCCCCTTTGAGGAGTTCGACACCAATCGTATGGGACAGTTGTTCCATCCGCTTCAGGAACTCCGCCCGGGCCACAACCGACGCTGCCGCCACGACGATGTCTCGTTCTCCCTGGTGCATCTGGATGAGATTCACCTGGCGGCCCTTATCGAGCAAGGCCTTCCGCACGAGCGATTCATCCCCGAACTGGTCGGTCACGATTTCGGTGGCATTGGCTTTCTCCAGCAGATTCTCGATGGCGCGTGCGTGTCCCCAGGCGAGGAGCCGGTTGAGGTTTCGCATCTTGGCGTAAAGGTCGTTGTAGCGTTCCGGACCAATCGCCACAACTGAGGTTGGTATACCGGCTTTGGCCATCTCCGCCGCAAGACTGCGTGCCCGTCCATCGCTTAACTTCTTCGAATCGGTTACACCCCAGGAGCGCAGCAAGTCTTCCGTTGCTGGATCAGCCCACGCCGCCGCGATCACCAAGGGTCCGAAGTAGTCGCCTTTTCCCGACTCGTCCGTGCCGATGCGGCCGGAAAGCGACGCAAATGCCGATGACGCACCAACGGACCGCGGCTTGGTGGCACCGCGGTCCGTTTCAGGCGTCTCAAACTCAAGTGGCAGCAGTTCCGTCATCCAGCGCTTCCGGTGGTGTCGGTCGTCTTGGCGGGAGGCTTGATCTTCATCGCCAAAATCATCTTCTCCACTTCCTCTTTCACCTGACGATAGGTGGGGCGTTCGCAGGAGTAGTACAGCACGATCATCTTGCCGGCGTACTTGACGAAATAGAGATCACCCAGCCGCACTTCGTCGACCAGCTTGTAAGTATCATTCGCGGCGTTACGGAGCTGGGCCTGGTATTTGTAGTTGTATTGCAGGCTGATTCCATCGATGCCATCGAGCTGGATTTTCATCTCCTCCTGGAATTCGCCCTGCGACAGGAAACGGAACGCATCCCCGAGGTCGCGGCGCGCTTTGAGCTTGGACTTGCGCGATTTCAGCTCTTCGGCAAACTGCTCGACCGTCAGGCTGGAGGTATCAACCCAGAGGCCGATTTCCGGCGGGTTGAAATTCTCCTGGCTGAACTTCCGGTTCTCCGGAATGACAAAATTCGATTGCGTGGCCGTGAAGCGGATGTGTCGCGGGTCCTCCGGCTTCTCCTTGTCGACCTTGCTGAACTTCCAGTTCTCAAGCTTCTCAAACCGGTAACCGTTGAGCTGATCGACGAACTCGTCACCGGTCACGATGCCCGTTGGCTGTTTGTCCGCTGCCATCACCGGCAGCGCGAAAACCAAAGCCAGAAGCGGAACTACTCTGCAGATCCCTCGCCAGGCCATCTCATCCTCCCCGTATCTGATTCCCCATGGACGTGTTGGGCAGACACATGTAACAATATGTCCCTCTTACAGTCAAGGAGCGAAACCGCCTGCCGATAATCCCTGATGGGGAGGCGGCCGGCGGCGAAGACCGCCGTTCTGGCACCGCTTTCATGGAATAGGAATCTCTTTTCACTCGGACTTGGAGAACGAAATGAAAATGATCGTGCGCTTTGTCGTGGTCATCGCATTCGCCGTTGCCTGGCCGGCCATTGTTCATGCTGTCGATATTGGCCCGCGGCGCATGACCCTCCCCAACGAGAATCTGGCCAAGGAATCGTACCTAACGGTGCCCGCCGGGAACTGGGTATTTGCCATGTCGTATGAATACGAGATGCTCAAAAACGTATTCACCGGTTCAAAAGAGACCACGAACAGCTCAAACTCTTTTACCCTCAACAATACACTTGCTTTGGACGTCACGTACGGACTCTCGGACAACATCACGCTCAACGCGATCATCCCGTACAAGTATGTTTTCAACACCCGCCGGGTCGACTCGGCTTTGGTCTCCGGCAGCGAGGGGATCTTCTTCACCGATCGCCGCGGCTCCCAGGGACTTGGTGACATCGTCATCATGTCGTACCTGCGGATTCACTTTGGACGACTGATTCGCTTTGGCGACGAGTACTACCCCTCCGGCGACGACGGGTACGATGATTATATCGCGTCGGGTCCGAATGAGTACGCCGGACGGCATCAGGGTCCGATCTTCGCCCTCGCGCTCGGCGCGCGTATTCCCACAGGGAAGACCGACATCGCCGATTCGCGCAACCAGCGGCTGCCCGACAATCTGCAACTGGGCACCGGGACGATGGATCCAATTGGCGGAATCCTGTACCACCAGCGTTACTACCGTTTGGGGTGGGGACTCTCCGGACTCTATCGCCTGTCATCGAAGGAAAACATCTACCATTATCAATGGGGCAACGAGATCGTTGGGTCGGCGTACCTCTCGTACCGGCTGAACCGCAGTCTGGAATTCGTGAATCAGTTTAACGGAAATTGGATGGACACAGACACGTACAATTATGTCCGCGTTCCCAATGCCGGCGGCACAGTGGTGTTCTACACGCCTTC
Source organism: Candidatus Zixiibacteriota bacterium (assembly GCA_016235085.1). Classification (GTDB taxonomy): domain Bacteria; phylum Zixibacteria; class MSB-5A5; order WJJR01; family WJJR01; genus JACRMA01. The sequence continues at coordinate 584 of JACRMA010000033.1, read as the reverse complement.
GCTGATTTATGTGGGCGCCAAGAACATGACGCTCCAGGCTTCTGCGGAGATCCCGATTTACCGCGACTTCGCGTCGAGTCAGTTGATGTCCGACTACATCATCAACGTCCGGACGTCATTCAATATACGTTGAACAACCTCACAGTACAGGTCACGCACCGGCAGGGGGCAGCGCTCCCTGCCGGTTTTGTGTTTCTGGTGCTTTTAGCAAAGAATTTGTGAGCGGGAGGGCGATCCGCCACGGCGGACTGCCGAGCAATATTGGTTAGCCTGTCTAAGTGGGGAAGACACTTCTAAGTAGCGAGAACATTTCTAAGTGGGGCGGACACTCTTGTCCGCCCGTGTAATTCCCGCGAAACCGGGAACCCAGCTACCGGTGCGTCCCTGGATTCCCGCTTTCGCGGGAAAGACGATGGGGGAGTCTCCCGCGAAGACGCGGGCGATGGCGCCCGCGCCACAGTTCAGTTCGCGCGGTGCCCCACCTGGAGGGTGGGATTAATACAAAATCTTTGAATTCGAGAGACGGCATTCGGGAGGGCGAGGCTCCTGCCGAGCCATGTCCCCGCGCGCGCTAAATGAGACTC
>JACRMA010000127.1:895-5837 GCA_016235085.1 Candidatus Zixiibacteriota bacterium | reverse complement strand
GCGACGCAGGATGAGGTGGGCCAGTTGGCGCAGGCTTTTAATGACATGGGGGAGAAACTCCACACGGCCGCGACGGCCCAACAGGCGCAGAATGCCGAAATCGCCGCCAAGAATTCCGAGGTCAAGGGCATGACCGAGGCGATCAGCCGTGCGCAAGCCGTGATCGAGTTTCAGATGGACGGCACGATCATCGCGGCGAACGACAATTTCCTCCAGTGTGTGGGCTACCGTCTGGATGAGATCACAGGCCGGCACCACCGGATGTTTTGCGAGCCCAGCTACGCGAACAGCGCCGAGTACCAGGCGTTCTGGGCAAAGCTGAACCGCGGTGAGTTCGATGCAGGAGTGTATCCACGGCGGCGTAAGAACGGCCAGGAAGTCTGGGTCCAGGCTTCGTATAACCCCATTCTCAATACCGAAGGCAAAGCTTACAAAGTTGTGAAGTATGCGATGGATGTGACCGCGCAGAAATTGGCGGCGATTGAGTCCGAGGGCATCCTGAAAGCCATCGACCGGGGCCAGGCGATGGTTGAATTTAATATGGATGGGACGATGCGGAACGCCAACGCCAGCTTTTTGAGTGTCCTGGGCTATCGGCTCGATGAGATCAAAAGCCGGCACTACCGGCTGTTCTGTCCACCAGCCTCTGCAAGCAGCGGGGAGTGCGTGGCCTTCTGGCAGAAGCTCAACCGAGGGGAATCTGATGCTGGCTTGTATCAGTGGTTGGGCAAGGGGGGGAAGGAGTGCTGGCTGCAAGCCACGTTCAACCCGATCCTTGATCTCTCTGGAAAACCCTGCAAAGTCGTCACCTTCGCGACCGACATCACGGCGCAGAAGCAGGCTGCGGCTGACATGGAGCGGCTTGTGGCCGAGGCGGAAACGGTCCTGAGCCGGATTGCCGAGAGCGATCTGACGCAGGAGATGACCGGCACCTACGGCGGCGAGCTGGAGAGGGTGAAGGCCAGTGTCAATGCCGTCGTGCGCAATCTCATTCAGACCATCGCCACCGTCCGGGAAGTCGTGGAATCGGTCTCGTCCGGTTCGGAGGAGATCAATCGGGGCAATTCTGATCTGTCGCAACGGACGAACGAACAGGCGAGTTCGCTGGAGGAGACCAGCGCCTCGATGCAGGAGATGACGGAGACGGTGAAACAAAACGCCGACAATGCCAAGCAGGCGAACCGATTGGCGATTGAGGCTCGAGAGACGGCAGATAAGGGTGGCGCCGTCACCAAGGGGGCCGTTGCGGCCATGATGGAGATTAACCAGAGCAGCAGGAAGATCGCCGATATCATCACGGCGATCGACGAGATTGCGTTCCAGACGAATCTGTTGGCGTTGAACGCGGCGGTGGAGGCGGCCCGTGCGGGCGAACATGGGCGGGGCTTTGCCGTGGTGGCGGCCGAAGTGCGGAACCTGGCGCAGCGGTCGGCCTTGGCCGCCAAGGAAATCAAAGGCTTGATCAATGAGTCGATTCAACGCGTGACGGACGGCAGCGAGTTGGTCCATCAATCCGGCAAGACGCTGGAAGACATCGTCAATTCGGTCAAGCGAGTCACGGATATCATTGCGGAGATCAGCACGGCCTCGCAGGAACAGGCGAGCGGTGTCGATCAAGTCAACAAGGCGGTTATGCTGGTGGATCAGGCCACCCAACAGAATGCGGCCCTGGTTGAGGAAATCACGAGCGCGAGTTTCTCGATGAAGAGTCAGGCGGATGAACTGTTGCGCCGCATGGGCTTATTTAAGCTCACCCTATCCGAAATAGAAAAGGCAGCCATACCGTCGATCGCCAGCGTGCGGGAGCATACGGCCCGCTCGATTTCGAGAGCCTTCTCTGAACCACAAGGGGAATCGGAAGACCCTCCGCCGCCTGTATTCAGAGCGAAGAGACGAGTGCCATCCCGGGTCACCGTCGGTGGGGACGGCCACCGTCCGCCGGGAGAAGAATTTGAGGAATTCTAGTTTCAAGTTGCGAGTTTCGAGTTTGTGGAGATCGGTTTCTGAAACTTGAAACCAGAAACTTGAAACGTGAAACGTCTGAGGTTGGAGGCAGGAGGTTGGAGGTCTGAGGCAGGAGCTTCCGGCCTCTAACCTCAATCGTATTGCTCTTCCACCGGCGACTCGCCGAGGCGGACGCTTCACCTGCGTGCGGCCTCAAGAGTTGGTGGTCAGCAACCGATAGAAGTAGAGGGCTACGAGGAGACCTGGTTGGGAGGGGACCCGTTCGAGTGCATTTGTGACGGGTTTGCAACGGCCACGATCAGAAGAGAGTCGCAAGCGAGGAGGCGCATGGTGAACAAGCTGTATAACCTCAAGACAAAGACCAAGCTGGTGCTCAGTTCCGGCATGATCTGTGGCGTCCTGCTGCTGGTGGGGGGGATGTCCGTTGCCGGCTTGATGCAGCTCAGCGATCGGATCGAAACGATCTTCACGATCAACGTGCTGCCGCTCAAGCAGCTCGGTGAATTGCAAGGATACTCTCAGCGGATGAGCGCCCTCGTGGCCGAGCATATCCTGGGCCGCGACTCGGCCGCGATGAAAAAATGGCTGGACGAGATCAGGAGGATCGATGACAAGGTCGACCAGTTCTACACGGACTATGCCCCGATCATCGTGACTGAGTCGGAACAAAAGACCTTTGACCGGTTAAAGACACAATGGACGAGCTATAAAGAGATTCGCCAGAAGGTCCTGACGTTGAGCGACAATTTCAGTAAAAACGCCGCGTCCGACTTACAAGATACGCAACTGGCGGAGAAGCTTGCCGAGGTGCTGGAGTCCGTCAACGGCTTGGTGAAGGAGAATGAAGTGCAAGCCCAAGAGAGCCATGAGTCCAGCCGCAGCGACGCCATGACGCTGACGATGCTCATGATCGCCCTCATCGGGGGATCGCTTGCCCTGGGGCTGCTCGGCAATTGGGCCATCTCGAAGTTCCTGGTGTCGGGGTTGGAGAATGTGTTGGAGGCCACGAAGCAACTGCGCGGCGGAAATCTGGCGTTTCGGGCGACGGTGACGACGAAGGAAGAGGTTGGACTGTTAGCGGAGGCATTCAATCAGATGGCAGAGGAGCTGGCACAATCCATTGCCAAGCAGCAAGACGCACTAGAGGAGATGAATGCCCGCATCGACATTCTGAACACGACGAGCATCGTCGCGGAATCAGACCGCAAGGGCGACATCATCACGGTGAACGACAAGTTCAGCGAAATCTCCAAGTACTCGCGGGAGGAATTGATGGGCAAGCCGCACAGCATCGTGCGCCATCCGGACATGCCTAAGGAGGTGTTCAAGCAGATGTGGGCCACGATCGCGCGGGGGCAGATCTTTCGGGGGGTCGTCAAGAACCGGGCCAAGGACGGCACCCCCTACTATGTCGATGCGGTGATCAAACCGATCATGGGTTCGGACGGGAAACCTAAAAAATATCTGGGCGTCCGATACGATATCACGGAGTACGAGATCGCGCGCCACAATATGAAAGGGATCGTCGACGCGATCAATAAATCGTACGCCACAGTCGAGTTTAATCTCAACGGGGCCATCCAAACCGCCAATGACTTCTTCCTGCAGGTGATGGGGTACCGCTTGGACGAAATCACAGGCAAGCCCCACGGCATCTTCGTCGAGCCGTCGTACAGCAATACCACCGAGTATCGCTCCTTCTGGGAGAAACTGGGGCGCGGCGAGCACGATGCCGACCAGTACAAATGTCTCGCCAAAGACGGGCGAGAGGTCTGGTTTCAGGCCAGCTATAACCCGGTCATGGACGGAATGGGGAGACCGTTCAAGGTGTTCATGCTTGCCACGGACATCACCGAGCAGAAACAGGCTCTCATGGAGGTGGAGCGGCTGATCAAGGCGGCGGCGGTCGGGCAGCTGTCGCAGCGGATCGAGGCCGACCGGTTTACGGGCGCGTCACGGGAGCTGGCGGACGGTGTCAATCGATTGGTGGACTCTGTCACGCACCCCCTGCGCGAGGCCCAAGGGGCGCTCAACGCCTTGGCGGCCAACGATCTCACCAGAGGCATGACAGGCGCCTATCAAGGCGAATTCGAGGAGATGAAACGCGCGCTCAACGTAGCGCTCACCAATCTGACTACCACCATCGCCACGGTGCGCCAGGCGGTGGAAGGGGTGACGTCCGGCGCGACACAGATTACCGTCGCCAATCAGGATCTCTCACAGCGCACGAGTCAACAGGCTGCGGCGCTCGAACAGACATCCGCCTCCATGGAGGAGATGACGGCGACGGTGAAGCAAAACGCGGATAATGCCAAGCAGGCCGATCAGCTGGCAATTGCCTCCCGCGAGACCGCGGACAAGGGCCGGGCTGTGACGCAGCAGGCCGTGGGGGCCATGGAGGGGATCAACCAGAGCAGCAAGAAGATCGCCGACATCATCACCGTGATTGATGAGATCGCGTTCCAGACCAATTTGTTGGCCTTGAACGCGGCGGTGGAAGCGGCGCGGGCGGGTGAACATGGGCGGGGCTTTGCCGTGGTGGCGGCGGAAGTGCGGAACCTGGCGCAGCGGTCGGCGACGGCGGCGAAGGAGATCACGGGGTTGATCAAGGAGTCGATTCAACGCGTGACGGAAGGCAGCGTGTTGGTCCAGCAATCCGGCAAGACGCTGGACGAGATCGTCAATTCGGTCAAGCGGGTCACGGATATCATCGCGGAGATCAGCGCGGCCTCGCAGGAACAGGCGATCGGGATCGATCAGGTGAACAAGGCGATCATGTCGATGGATCAGACGACGCAACAGAACGTGTCGTTGGTGGAAGAAACCTCCAGTGTGGCCCAGTCGATGAGGGAGCAGGCTAACGATCTTCTGCGGCAGGTGCAGGTGTTCAAGGTCAATAAGACCGGTGAAGCGCCAAGCGTGAAGCGTGAAGCGTCAAGAGCACGTGAAGCGTCAGAATCCAGAACGAAACACGCTT
>JACRMA010000127.1:0-865 GCA_016235085.1 Candidatus Zixiibacteriota bacterium | reverse complement strand
CTTCACGCAGGGAAGCCGGTCGGTGCCGCAGTCCGGAATGACAAGGATCACCAGAGTAATGGAGATACGTTCGAGGAGCTTTAGGAAAAGCCGTGACCTGTCGAGCGCCGGCGTTCGATTCCACTCGCTTCGCGCCGGATGAGGAGGCGAGTCAACCGCCGTTACTGTGCCAGGTGCTCGGACCTCTCCTGTCTTGATGCTCTGTCCGAACTAGCCGCACAGCGGGTGTCTTCATTCCCACGGTTCTAAAACCTCCACTGCACGAGCTGTTAAGAAACTGCACGAACCAGCCGATAAAGACGTCATTCGGCTGCCAGGGTGGCAAACCGTCCTGATCAGGAGCCATGGAGCGGTCTATATGGAGATTGAGATTTCGACCAAAGAATTTCAACGGTTTCGGAGCTTAATCTATGACGAGAGCGGGATCGCGCTCAACGATCAGAAACAGGGGTTGGTGGCATCCAGGCTTTCGAAACGCCTGCGAGATCTTGGACTCTCGACGTTTGCTGAATACTACGAGCAGGTAACAAAGGATTCAAGCCGAGAAGAATTCACCCGGATGCTGGATCTGATCTCGACCAATAAGACGGATTTCTTCCGAGAACCGAAACATTTTGACTTCCTTCGAGAACAGATTCTTCCCGAGCTCGCTGAGGGAAAAAAGGTTCGGATCTGGTCCTCGGCCTGTTCGACGGGCGAAGAACCCTATACGATTGCGATGACGTTGTATGAGGGCGTTTCCGATCCTGCTCAATGGGACTTCAAAATTCTGGCCTCCGATCTCTCGACACGTGTCCTCGCCAAAGCGGCCGCCGGCGTCTACGACGCGGAACGCGTCTGTGACGTGCCGTCGGAGCTGGTCAGG
>JACRMA010000126.1 GCA_016235085.1 Candidatus Zixiibacteriota bacterium | reverse complement strand
TGCCACACTGCCGGCGTTCGTCGAGCGCCTGGTGCACCTGTACCGCACCAAAGACCCTCGCACCTGCCCGCGTGTTGTCGTGGCCGGCGACTTCTTCACCCGCTTTAGTTCGTTTTTCATGGACGGCGTGCGGGATCTCTATGCCGAGCGAGGGATCATCCTCAAGCCAGTTGACTTGAGCGAGCTGTTTCTCTACGTCGCGTATCACCCCATGGCGGAAACGGCGGGCACCTGGGGCATGAAACCGGGAGGCCTGGCCCTGGCCAAAGCCTGCACAAGGATGTTTCAGCCTGAAGGGAAAGAGTACATTCAACAGTGGATGAGCTACCAGACCTTGACACGCGAGGAAGCACATTACCGCGGGCTCTTTGGCAAGACTGGCCTGCTGGTGGCTGGCCCTAACGCAGTCTCGTCCATTTTTGAAAAGGGAGCAGAACACGTCTCGCCCGCAATATATGGCGAACTGCTCCCGACCGTAGGCAAGGGAATTGAGGCAGCCCGAGAAGGATACGACGGCATGCTCGTCATTGGGCCGTTCAACTGCCTCCCCTACCGGATTTCAGAAGCCATTCTCAAACCACTCAGCGCTGAGCAAGGCCTGCCCATACTCACCTATGAGAGCGACGGGTACGCCGTCTCGCCCTCAGTGATCCGACAGGTGGATGTTCACATCCAGCAGGTGCTCGAACATGCTGCCAGAACACATGTGGGACAGGCGTGATGCGCACTTCACTTGTCCGAACCGGCTGTATCGCGTTGACAACGCGATACAACCACAACCCAGGAACCTTTGAATGATTACGTCGATCGCGTTCACTGTGTACCCCGTCTCAAATATGGAACGAGCACGGGCATTCTACGAACACGTGTTGGGTTTGCACGTGAGCCATCACTATCAAGACGTCTGGGTCGAGTATGACCTTGGCGGTTCGACCTTCGCGATCACGACGACGGAGATGGGCCATACGCCCGGCGCAAAGGGAGCGGTGGTGGCATTCGAGGTGTCGGACCTCGATGCGTTTGTTCACAAGATGAAAGAGCGGGCTGTGTCGTTTGTGACGGAAATATTCGACACGCCGGTCTGCCGAATGGCGGTGATCGAGGATCCGGACGGGAATCACATCACGATCCACAAGCGCCATGATTGAGGAAATCCTGGGGGTTCATCACAACTGATCCTTATCTGAGCGCACAGCGTCGTGATCGCACACAGGAGAGGGAACGAATCGCGGACGCCAACCAATGGCCGTGGACAATCTGAAACACGCCGACTACAGGCCCCACATTCTCATTACCGGGCTACCGGGAGTCGGCAAGACCACACTGATTCACACACTCGCGGAGCGCCTGGCGGACTATCGACCGGCGGGATTCTACACGGAAGAAATTCGCGACGAGCAGGGGACCAGAGAAGGCTTTCGGCTCGTCGCCCTCTGCGGTCGCCGACTGATCTTGTCTCACATCCGGCATCCTGGACCGTACCGCGTTGGCCGCTATGGAGTTGACGTCCCGGAATTCGAGTGTCTGTTGGAGGAGTTGGACCTCAGGGACTCGTTCGCTCTCCTGGTCATCATCGACGAGATCGGCAAGATGGAGTGTTTCTCCAGGAGATTTATCGACATCGTCACGCTGCTGTTGGACGGGCCGAAAACCCTCGTCGCCACGATTGCGCTGAAGGGCGAGGGGTTTATCCAGCAGGTGAAACGGAGACCGGACTGCCGTCTCGTGACCGTCACGAGAGAGAATCGCAACCGCCTCCTGGATGAGCTTGTGAGCGAGTTGCAGGCAAGACTGCGTTGATAACCAGGTTAAGGAAAGATCACCGCTGCTGATACACCACCCTGTCACAGCCTTCCGATGGCACACGATGAAAGATGCTGAAGGGGTGGAATTCCTGCAATGGAGCCTGCCGAAGCTCGGACTCGTCTGGCCTGGCTATCGCAAGGTACGGCGGCAAGTCTACAAGCGGATTCAGCGGCGACTGGAATCCCTGAGCCTGTCAGCTGTCGCCGACTATCAGAGATATCTGGAGACCCATCGGGAAGAATGGACTGTTCTGGACTCTTTGTGTTGGATTTCAATCTCGCGGTTTTATCGAGACAAGGCCGTCTTTGAGTTTCTTGAGCAAGAGGTGTTGCCGTCTCTTGCTCGTCAGATACTAGCGCAAGGTGAGAGTGTTCTACGCTGCTGGAGCATCGGCTGTGCCGGCGGAGAAGAGCCCTATAGCCTCTCACTTCTCTGGAAGCTGAAACTCCAAGCCCAATTTCAGACCGTGCGGCTTGTCATTCTTGCGACCGACGTAGACGAGCAGGCCGTCGCTCGTGCACAGCGGGGTTGTTACCCGCCGAATAGCCTCAGCGATCTACCGGAGAGCTGGCGAGGGCAGGGGTTCGAACACACGGACCAAGGGTCATCGATCAAGACAGAATTTCGAGAGCCAGTGACCTTTCTCGTCCAGGACATCCGGGAAGCGGTACCAACGGAAACCTTTCACCTCATCCTCTGCCGATACCTACCCTTCACCTATTTCGATGCATCGTTGCAGGACAAAACGCTGCGATGCCTCGTGGGAAAGATGCGAAGAGGGGACGCCCTCGTTATCGGAAAAAACGAAAGATTGCCGGATGGAGAATTCGGCCTGATCCTCTGGTCGGAGAAGGAGGGAGTCTATCGGCGAGCGTAGTTTGGCATTCCTGTCAGCCGCCACGTGATCGTTGAAAAAACCTCGCCAGTTCGTCCACGGCAAACCGTGGAAACGGACAAGCGCGACCATCTTCGATCAGCGTCACGCCGTTCCTTCTCGGAACCACGGTTCCGATGCGTGTCGCCGGAATCCGAGCTGCTCGTAGCCGCGCGAGCGTTCGTCCCTCAAAGGCCTGATCAATACTGATCAGAAGAGCTCCCGAGGCGATGACGCCCAGAGGGTTGATCCAGAAGTCAGAGCAGAGTTGGGCCGCCTCGGGAAGAATGTGTATGGTGTCGGCCTCGATCTTCAGACCAACGTTCGCCGCTTCTGCCAATTCGTAGAGCGCCGAACTGAGCCCTCCTTCCGTCGGGTCGTGCATGGCATGAACGCCACCGACGGCGACGGCCACTTGAGCCTCTTTCAGCACACTCAGGCCCGGCTTAGTAAGATAACGCCGGCACCGAGCCAGGAATCGCGCGCCATGCCGACGGCGGATCTCGTCGGCTCGCTCACGGGCAAGGATCGAGACCGCTTCGATCGCGAGTCCCTTTGTGAGCAGCACAGCATCGCCGACACGCGCGCCCGCCGCCGTGACGATTTTGCCAGGTGCGCATTCCCCAAGCAGACAGCCCACGACGACCGGGCGTGCGACCGCGTCGGTGATTTCGCTGTGGCCGCCGCACAACGAGACATGCAACCGACGGCAGGCCGCATGGAGTTCTGCAAACAGGCGTTTCACGGAAGAGATCGTAGTGGAACAAGCGGGGAGCATCACCGTGGCCAAAAACCACTTCGGCGTCGCCCCCATCGCTGCCAGATCGTTGGCGTTGACCAGCAAGGCATAGGTGCCGATCTCATCCGCGACGAAGGTGATAGGATCGGTCTTTGCGACGAGTACTCGACCGCCGATTCGAATAACCGCCGCGTCAAGGCCGATTCCCGGACCGACCACAACACGAGGGTCCCTGATCTTGGTAAAACGTGCGAGGAGCGCGCGAAGCAAATCTACGGAGACTTTCCCAACCGGAAGGAATGACTTCCTCACTCAGCACACCGCATACAACCCCTGCGTCAATGCCTTGCAG
>JACRMA010000032.1 GCA_016235085.1 Candidatus Zixiibacteriota bacterium | reverse complement strand
GACCCGGTTCTCGTTTGATGCTGAGGCTGACGAGTGGCTGCCGACTTGGTCCCCCGATGGTTCGCGCATTGCCTATTCCTGGGGGCGGGAGAGCTTCCTCGATATTTATCTAAAGCCGTCCACGGGCGCTGGCGCCGAAGAACCACTTCTGGTCTCCAATTTCTTCAATCGCGTTACCGACTGGTCCGCGGATGGCCGGTATATCATGTTTCGGCATCGTGACAGCGCTCAGAGCCAGGATGACGCCTGGGTGTCGCCTATCAACACGGAAATCTCCGGCGCCACACGACAGCCGCGGTCCTTCGAAAGCACCCGGTTCGATGAAGATTGCGGCACATTCTCGCCGGACTCACGCTGGATCGCCTACTCCTCAGATGAATCGGGAACGTATGAAATCTACGTGAAACCATTCCCCGGTCCCGGCGGCAAGTGGCAAGTGAGCACACGGAGCGGATCTTATCCGACATGGCGGCGTGACGGCAGGGAACTGTATTTCATCACGGACAACCGCATGCTGTTTCCGGTGACGGCCAGCGCTTTATCATGATTACGCCGGTCAGTGGAAGTGAAGGGGCACCTAGGATCAAGGTCGTCCTCAATTGGGACGCGGAAGTGGGGAAGAAGTGATCGGCCAAACCATTCTGCACTACAAGATCACCGCCAAGCTCGGCGAGGGCGGTATGGGCGAAGTCTATCTCGCCACCGACACGAAACTGGATCGTCCGGTCGCGCTGAAACTCCTCCCATCGGCGCTGCAGGCGGATCCCGAGGCCAAGGAACGGCTGCTGCGCGAGGCAAGGGCCGCCTCGAAACTCAATCACAAGAATATCCTGACGATTTACGCTGTCGAGCGTGCTGGCGACCGCGACTTCATCGTCATGGAGTACGTGGAAGGACGCTCCCTCAAGGAAGTGATCGATGCGCATGAGCCGATGCCGCTTGATCAAGTGCTGAAGATCGGCCTGCAAATCTGCGATGGTCTCGCGACGGCTGCCGAAAACAACGTGGTCCACCGCGACATCAAACCCGCGAATATTATCCTGACTCCCAAAGGGCAGGTGAAAATCACCGACTTCGGATTGGCCACCTGGCGCGGAGCCTCGCGTCTCACCAAGGATGGCTCCACCGTAGGGACTGCTGGGTACATGTCACCTGAACAAGTGCAGGGAGGGAAGACCGACCATCGTTCGGACCTCTTCTCCGCCGGCGTGGTATTGTACGAGCTCATTGCTGGGCGGTCGCCGTTCAACGGCGAACATGATGCTGCAATTTCCTACGCTATCGTCAATGAATCGCCGGAACCGTTGGCGCGATTCAAGAGTGGATTGCCCACTGGGCTTCAAGAGGTCATTACCCGGGCGCTTGAGAAAGATCCCTCGATGCGATACCAGTCGGCGGCGGACATGCTGGCCGACCTGAAACGCACCCGCCGCGACTCCGGGGGCAGCAGACCGTCAATGACGATGCCCGTCGCCAAACCGGCGCCCAGATTCAAACCATACTTGAAGTATCTGGTCACAACCTCCGCCGTCCTGGTGATTGCCCTGATCGTGCTGGTGCTCAAGCCCTTCAAGTTCGAGATCGCCTCCGAGCAAAAGGCCGCTGCGACCGAGAATTCCCTGGCCGTGATGTACTTCGACAACCTCGTTGATGCAGACGACAAAGACAAGACCGCCCAAATGGTGACAAGCCTGCTCATTACCGGTCTCTCCGAATCGCAGTATCTTCAGGTCGTCAGCCGTCAGCGCCTGTACGACATCCTTAGCCAACTCGGTAAGGAAGACGCCAGGAAGATCGACCAGAGTACAGCCAGCAAAGTCGCGGAAAAAGCCGGCGTGAAATGGGTCGTGACCGGGGACATCCTGCAGACCCAACCGCGCGTTGTACTCAACGCCGAGGTGTCCGACGTCACCACAGGAAAGATCGCAGCGACCCAACGAGTGCAAGGTGAAGTGGGCGAGGACCTGTTCGCGGTCGTCGACAAACTCAGCAGTTCCATCCGGACTCACCTCTCGCTTCCGGAACAGGCGATAACTGAATCGGCGCGGCCGGTCGCGGACGTCACGACCCACTCACCAGAAGCCTACCGCTATTATCTGGAGGGTTTGGACCTCAATCGCAAGTTCTACTCCGCCGAGGCTAAGGAAAGTTTCCAAAAGGCGCTGTCGCATGATTCCACATTCGCAATGGCCTACTACGAGCTCGCCTCACTGAACAACACCATTGGTCCGGACATAGAAAGCAAGGGTTGGATCACGCAGGCACAGCGGTATGCAGACAAGGTCACCTGGCAGGAGCAGCAATACATTAAAGCCAGAGCCATGGACCTCGTGGGAACTCCGGCCGCCGCGATCGAGGTGCTGAAGGGGATTGTCGCACGTTATCCCAACGAGAAGGTCGCCTACGGGCGAATGGCGGAAATCTATGGCCGGATCGATCAGCCCGAGCAGGCCATTGCCCAATGGGAAAAAGCCATCGCGATCGATCCCATGGGGAAACTGACTTACAACTCACTGGCATACATGTATGACCGGATCGGCAACTTCGAAAAGTCCATCTGGGCGATCAACCAGTACATCGCGCTGGCGCCTACCGAGGCGAATCCCTACGACAGCCGCGCCGATCTCTATGCCTATAACGGCAAACTCGACGAGGCGATTGAGTCTTACCGCAAAGCGCTCCAATTCAAGCCGGACTTCCCGTCGAGGTCAAAAGTCGGCATGATGTACGTTTTCAAAGGAGACTACACCAGAGCTGACAGTGTGTTTCAAGCCATGGCCAGAAGCACCGACCGGGATTCGCGCTCCGAGGGACGATTACTCGTCTGCGTGGTCCCCTGGTACCGCGGGCAGTTCAACCGGGCGCGGGAGATTCTCAACGAAGGCATTGGAGCCGACCGGCTCGAACAATACGACGGAAGATGGAACATCGTGAAGCACGAAGCGGTAGTGGGCATCCTGAAATCGCAGGGCAACTTTAAGGAAGCGCTGGCGTCTCTTGAAACGCAGCAGCCGATTTCCCTAAAGGCATATCCTGACGATATCGTCAACAATCGCGGCTGGCAAGTCGAACTCCTGGTTGAATGCAGCCAACTCAGCAAAGCACGTGAAGTGGCGGAAGCGCTACGTCGCGATGTCGAGAAGAAGGACACCAGTCTTCTGCGTGTCTACTGGGTTGCGGAGGCAAGGATCGCCTTCGTCGAAGGCAGGTTCGCGGACGCGATCACAAACCTCTCACGGGTTCCCGCCTCGTTTCACGATTTTTCAATCAGCTATCAACTGGGGAAAACGTACCTGCGTGCTGGTGTGTTAGACAAAGCCGTGGCGACGTTTGAGAGTGCCCTGTCCCGGTACGACGAGACTCAGTCGAACAACCTCTATGCAAGCGTTATGAGCCACTACTTCTTGGGAGTCGCCTACGAGAAATCCGGCTGGAAGGATAAAGCCGCCCAACAGTACAAGACCTTCCTCGACATCTGGAAAGATGCTGATCCCGGCATCAAGGAAATCGATGACGCCCGCGTCCGCCTTGCCAAACTAACGAGTTGAGCGCGCAGAGACTCGCGGTAGGGAACTTCCATGGCCCGAATCGGATTGGCTGACTGATCCGGTCTTGGCTGGCTATCGCAGCACAACCAGCTTCCGCGTCATCGCGGCCTGTCCGGCGGCAAGACGATAGAAGTAGATGCCCGACGGCAGTTCGCCGCCATGCTCGTCGCGTCCATCCCAGTTCACCAGGTAGGACCCCTGCGGCTGCTGCTCATCGACCAGCGTCCTCACCTTCTGGCCGAGAATATTCAAGACTGCCAGGCTGACATGACTCGCATTTGTCAGCGAGTACGGAATAACAGTTTCAGCATTGAACGGATTCGGCAGATTCTGTCCCAACATTTCGGAAGGGGAGAGGCTGGTTTGCGGATCATCCAGCACGTCGGTCAGCGTTGCCACCGTGATGGTTCCCGACATGCCTAAATGGAAATCACAGAAGTACGGAAAGCTGCCATCCGAGTTGAACACCCGGGAATACGTCAGGTTTGATGGATCGATCGGTTCGTTCCAGAGTGATCCTGCCCCGGCTGTGCCCCGGGTTCCGGATGTTGTCGTGTGAAACCCGGCCGACCACACCCATTTGACTGTATCCCCGCGTTGAATGGTCGGAGAACTCGGGTTGAAGAAGAGATTCCCAACCTGAATGACCTGCGTCTTGGCAGCCTGCGCGCCGACCGCCGTGGCTAACACTCCAACTGCGATAAATAGAACGACCTGTTTCATGCTCCCCTCCTTGTTGCCTGGCCCCTTGCCAGAGCCATTGGTTATAACCAAAACAGGACTAAACTCGTTCCCATTGATTCGTGCTTCCGTGGCCCGACCGGCCTTGACTTGATGCCTCAAACTGGGCTACCATGGCCGGAAGCCGCTATAGGCGGCCCAGGAGGCGAAATGCGACTGAGACAATGGGTTGCGGGAATGGCGCTGGTGACGCTCTTGGCCGGCACGCAGGCGTGGGGGCAGAAATCCGATTCGGCTTACGTTCCGGATATCGAAATATTCATGCAGATCGGGGGCAATGGCTCCCCGCAAGTGTCGCGGGATGGCACCGTCCGCTGCTTCACATCGAGCATGTCCGGTGTCAGCCAACTGTACCGCCGTGAGGCGACCGGCTGGCCCTCCCAGATAACCCTGTTCCCCGACGGAATCGATTTCTACGCGCTGTCCAACGATGGCCGGTCGGCGGTTGTCGGCGCCGCAGTCGGCGGTTCCGAGCAGACCAATCTCTACCTCGTCGACATTCGCACCGGACGCTTTTCTCCGTTGACCGACCTGAAAGACAAGCAGGTCGCCGATCCCTTGTGGTCCGACGACGACAGCCGGTTCTTCTATCGCACCAACGAGGTCAACGGGAAGGATTTCCATGTCTACGAGATGGAAGTCGCCACGCGCAAGACGCGCCCGGTCTTCGTGCAGGAGGGATTCAACGGTCCGGCGTCCGTCAGTAAGGATGGCAAATGGCTGATCACCGTGTTCTATCCGTCGAATGTCGATAACAACCTCTATCTCGTCAATCTGGCCGACGGCAAATCCGAGATGCTGACCCCGCACCAGGGGAATGTCCAGTACGATTCGCCGAACTTCGCCGGGGACGGACAGTCGCTCTATCTGTTGTCCAACGCCAATCCCAGCGGGCTCATGCGGCGCGCGCGGCTCGATCTGAAGACCAAGGCGCTTCAATTCCTCGACACAACATCGGTGCGTGAGGTCGAGGGCCTGACATTATCCGACGACAAATCCAAAATGGCGTGGGTCGTCAACGAAGACGGTTACGCCCGTATCAAGTTACTCGACATCAAGTCGAACACCGAACTGCCGACACCGCCGGTTGACGGCCTGGCCGGGAGCGTCGTGTTCGACGGTCCCGATGCGATCGTCTTCGGATTCACCAGTCCGATCGACCCGTCCGATTGCTGGCGATGGAATTTCCGCACGCAAAAGCTGGAGCAGTGGACCTTCGCCATCATGGCCGGCGTCGATAAAGCCACTCTGGTCAAGCCGCAGCTCGTCAAATTCCTCAGCTTCGACAGCCTGCAAATCAGCGGATTTCTCTACCTGCCGCCGGGGAAGAAGATGGGCGACAAGATTCCATTCATCATGGAAGCCCACGGCGGTCCGGAGTCACAATTCCGTCCCGCCTTCATCCGCAATCTCCAGTACCTTGTGTTGAACGGCTTCGGCATTCTGGCGCTCAACCCGCGCGGCTCGTCCGGCTACGGCCGCGAATTTGTCGATATGGACAACTACAAGAATCGCTGGAAATCGGTGAAGGACTACGAATCGGCGGCGCGTTGGCTGATCAGCCAGGGGTACGCTGCTCCCGATAAGATCGCGATCAAGGGTGGTTCTTATGGTGGCTACATGACCTTGGCGGCATTGACGACCAATCCCGATCTCTACGCCGCCGGCATCGACGAAGTCGGCATCGCGAATTTCGTGACCTTCCTCAAGAACACGGCGCCCTACCGTCGCGCCCTGCGCGAGTCAGAGTATGGACCGCTGTCGGACAGCGCCTTCCTGATCGAAATCTCGCCGATCACGCATGTCGACAAGATCAAGGCGCCGCTGTTGATCATCCATGGCGCGAACGATCCCCGGGTGCCGGTTGGCGAAGCCCGCCAGATGGCCAAAGCCATCTCCGACCGTGGCGGTATCGTCGACACGCTGATCTTCCCCGACGAGGGTCATGGCGTGGGAAAACGTTCCAACATTCTGATATCGTACCGCCGTATTGTAGATTTTCTGAACCATCAGTTGATGGGAAAGACCGCGGCAAAGGAGACCAACCAGTAGCCGAATAGCCGAAATCTGATTCCGAATGCCTTGGCACTCGAATCGGAAACAAATCGACCGTAGGGGCGTATTGCAGACGCTCCTCGCCGGGACTAATTCGATACGTTGATTGTATTGAATGACCGCCGGGTCGATAACAATAGCGATGACAAAGCCGGCGTAACTCAGTTGGTAGAGTAGCTGATTTGTAATCAGCCAGTCGGGGGTTCAAGTCCCTTCGCCGGCTCTATGACCAACGCAGAAAAGAAGTTGACTAATCGCTCGTAACGTATAACTTTCGCAGTTCGCGGGTTCATCCCGCATCACGGAGAGGTACCCAAGCGGCCAAAGGGAGCAGACTGTAAATCTGCCGGCAGACGCCTTCGGAGGTTCGATCCCTCCCCTCTCCACTTTTTCCCAAACTCCTGAGTCCCCCCACAAGTGTTCCTTTTTGGAGTGCGGCGACAAGTCGGGCAGACAAAAGTGTCTGCCCCACTCTTGGTCATGGAAGTTCCTGCCTCTCAGTGGCGCCCACTCCTGTCCGCGCTCTCGTCTCCAGATGTTGGGGTTTTTCAACACGCCCCTCCGATCGCGGCCACACGTTCTGACTTTTGGAGTGCGGCGACAAGTCGCCGCACCCTTGGGGCGTGCAAATTCCCCTGTGTCACAATCCTCCCCCAGCCATTGACAGATCATCCCGGTTGGGGTGACATTCCCTTCGCAGGCGAGTAGCAACATTGGCCGAGAAGGGAAGGTTTGGATGGCTGACAAGTCATATAACCCATACGCGATGGCGCAGGCTCAGTTCGACAAGGCCGCGGAAGCTCTTAACCTGGATCAGGCCAGCCGGGATCTGTTGCGCCAGCCCCTCCGTGAATATCAATTCAGCATCCCTGTCCATCTCGATGATGGCACCGTCAAAATCTTCCGGGGTTTCCGGGTGCAGCATAACGATGCCCGGGGCCCGGGAAAGGGCGGACTGCGCTTCCATCCCCAGGAAACGATTGATACCGTCCGCGCGCTGGCCATGTGGATGACCTGGAAATGCGCCGTCGTCGACATTCCCCTCGGTGGCAGCAAAGGCGGCGTGATCTGTGACCCGCACAGCCTCACCCCGCGTGAGGAACAGCAAATCTGCCGCGGCTGGGTGCGCCAGATGGCGCGCAATGTGGGCCACGATCTTGATGTGCCGGCCCCCGATGTGATGACCAATGCCCAGCACATGCTCTGGATGCTCGATGAATTCGAGGCGATCCACGGCCACAAGAGCCCCGGCTTCATCACCGGCAAACCGGTCGGCATGGGTGGTTCCCTCGGTCGCGCCGAAGCCACCGGTTACGGCGTCGTCTACACTTTGCGCGAAGCTCTCAAGAATATGGGCAAACCGAACTCCGAGACCAAAGCCAGTGTCCAGGGATTCGGCAATGTCGCCCAACACGCCATCCGCCTGTACACGGAACTCGGCGGCCGTGTCGTCTGTGTTTCCTCGTGGAGTCAGAAAGAGAACACCTCGTACTCATACCGGAAGGACAGTGGCATCGGCTTGGATGAGCTTCTGAAGATCACCGACCGCTTCGGTGAAATCGATCAGACCGCAGCGAAGAATCTCGGCTACGAAATTCTCCCCGGCGGCGCCTGGCTCGAACAGGATGTCGATATCCTGATCCCGGCGGCCATGGAAAATCAGATCAACGCTGAAAACGTGGCTCGGATTGCCAAACGCGTCATCGTGATCGCCGAGGGTGCGAATGGCCCCACGACACCCGAAGCCGATCAGGTGATCAAAGAACGCAATATCTTCGTCATCCCCGACTTCCTTGCCAATGCCGGCGGCGTCACCTGCAGTTACTTCGAACAGGTTCAGAGCAATATGAACTACTACTGGGAGAAGAAGGAAGTTCTCGACCGGCTCGATCAGAAGATGACCTCGGCGTTCCATGCGGTCAATGAACTGGCCGCCAAGAAGAAGCTCTTCATGCGCGATGCTGCTTACTTCATCGCGATCAATCGCGTTGCCCAAGCCTGTAAGGACCGGGGGTGGACCTGAGAACCGCGACGGGGCGGAACGCGTCCGGACCACCCCGCAAGCAATGCCAACCCATCCGACGTTTAAGCCGATAGAGACAATGACCGCCCGTCACGACGGGCGGTCAATGCGAACGGCCAAACGGAGGTACCTAAGCCATTAGCAACGCCAAGGAATCGGTCTCGAAGCTCCTCGAGACGCTGCAGGAGCGCTCCAAGGAGCTCAACTGTATCTATGCGGTTGAGACGGCCTTGGGCCGGTCCGACGCCGCACTGCCGGAAGTCTGTCAGGCCATCGTCCGCGAGATTCCCGCCGGCTGGCAGTTTGCCGAATTCTGCCGCGCCGAAATCGAATTGAATGGCGCCGTCTATCGGGAGCCCGGCTGGAATCCCAGCCCATGGGTGCAATCGGCTGATATCATCGTCAACGATGTCAAAGTCGGCGCCGTGAGAGTCTACTACACTCACGAAATGCCCGCTTCGGATATGGGACCGTTTCTGAAAGAAGAAGCCCGGCTCGTCAACTCCATCGCCAGCCGTCTCAGTCATTTCCTGGTCTATCGCCAGGTGCGCGCCAAGGCCGACAGCGTCCAATCCGCGCTCCGCGACTTGCAGGATGAAGGCAAGAGCGAATGGCGGGTTGTCCTCGATTTGCTGCGCCAAACCGATGACGACCTGTTTGGCCGCGTCGCACATAAGATGCTGATTCATCTCTCTTGGAAAGGAATCGACGAGGCGCAGAATCTCATGCGTGGCGCCCAGTTCGGCTCCTCCGGACGGGAAGCCCTGCTCATCGAAGAGCCGAACCGTCCGCACCGCGATTCGAAATACGTTCTTCCGGGAGAAACGAACGAAGAGACCTTCCAGATCGCGGCCAGGCATCTCTCCAGCGACGAGATTCTGATCTGTATCCAAAAATGGATTCAGGAGGACAAGCTGAGTTTTGTCACGCAGGTGGTGAATCGCCATCTCACCCTGCCTGCGGTCGTGGACGCGCTCTCCCGGCATAATCAGCTTGGCCCCGGCCAGGCCACGCTCCAGTCGCCGGTGAAACGCGGTGTGGAAGTGGCGCTGATCCGCCGTTTCTTTTCGGATCAATTGGAGTTCATCAACATCGCCAAGAACTTCATCACGCTGGAGGATTTCTACCCGCTGGTGCAGAACATCATTTACGGTGCCAACAGCCATGGTAAACTCGGCGGCAAGGGAGCCGGATTGTTTCTGGCGCGGCAAATTCTCCGCAAGTATGGCGCCAATGATCCGCTTCTGGCGGAACTCAAGATCCCGCGCACATGGTGGATCGCCTCCGATGTGATTCTGGAATTCATGCATTACAATGATCTCGATGATATCATCGAGCAGAAGTACAAAGAGATCAGTCTCGTTCGCCAGGAGTACCCGCATATCGTGCAGGCGTTCAAGCGTTCGCGCTTCCCGCCGGATATTCTCAAGGGACTGTCCGTTGCTTTGGACGATTTCGGGGACTGTCCGCTCATCGTGCGCAGTTCCAGCCTGCTGGAAGACCGCGTTGGCGCCGCCTTCTCCGGCAAATACAAAAGCCTCTTCCTGGCCAATCAGGGCACCAAGGCCGACCGTCTCGAAGCGCTGACCGATGCCATCGCCGAGGTCTATGCCTCGGTGTTCGGACCCGATCCCATCGAATACCGGACCGAACGCGGCCTTATCGATTTCGGTGAGGAGATGGGCATCATGATCCAGCAGGTCGTCGGCACCCGAATGGGTCCGTATTTCATGCCGCTGGTGGCCGGGGTTGCCTTTAGCCGAAATGAGTTCCGCTGGTCGCCGCGTATCCGCCGCGAAGACGGTTTGCTTCGTCTCGTGCCGGGACTCGGAACCCGTGCGGTTGACCGGCTCTCGGACGACTATCCAGTGTTGATTGCTCCCGGTCATCCCGGATTGCGTGCCAATGCGACAGTCGAAGAGATCCTTCGCTATTCACCTCGAAAGATCGACTTGATCAATCTGGAGAAGAACACGTTTGAAACCGTTGAGATCGCGAGCCTGCTCCACGACCACGGCGATGACTATCCACAGCTCAGGCTGTTGGTGTCGGTCGTGCGTGATGGCCAGCTTCTGCAGCCGCGTGGCTTCGACACGGACATCATGAAAGGGGAGACCGTCGTCACTTTCGCCGGTCTGGTGGCCGACACCCCCTTTGTGAAACGCATTCGCAATATCCTCGCCGTGCTCGAAGATAATCTCAAAACGCCGGTCGACATGGAATTCGCCTCCGACGGTAAGGATTTCTACCTTCTCCAATGCCGTGCGCAAAGCTACAGCCCGGAATTCCGTCCCGCGTCGATTCCGAAAAACATTCCCAGGGACCGCATCGTCTTTTCGGCGAATCGGTTTGTCTCCAACGGCCACGCCAAAGACATCACGCACATCGTGTATGTCGATCCCTCTCGGTATGTGGAAGTCGCAGAGCACTCGACCCTGCTTGCGGTCGGCCGCGCTATCGGGAAACTCAACAAGCTGCTCCCGAAACGCCAGTTCATTCTCATTGGTCCGGGACGGTGGGGGAGCCGGGGCGATATCAAGCTCGGTGTAAACGTGACCTACTCCGATATCAACAACACCGCAGCCCTCATCGAGGTCGCCCGCAAACGCGGCAATTATGTTCCCGATCTCTCGTTCGGCACCCACTTCTTCCAGGACCTTGTGGAATCGCGCATTCATTACCTCCCGCTGTATCCCGATGATGACACGATCATCTTCAATGAGCAGCTCCTGGCGCATTCACCCAGCATTCTGGGCCGTGTGCTGCCGGAATTCGCCGAGTTGAGCGAAACGGTACGCTTGATCGATGTCCCGCAGGTCACCGACGGTATGCACCTGCAATTGCTCATGAACGGTGATCTCGGCGAAGCGCTCGCCATCCTGGCGCACCCGTCTCCCACCTCCACTGCTTCGTTGGCCGCAGGGCCAGAGGGCGCCTCACCCGTGCAGGATCATTGGCACTGGCGCTTCGAAATGGCCCAACGGATCGCCGAGTACATCGATGCCGGTCAACTTGGTGTCGTTGGCCTGTATCTGATCGGCAGTACTAAGAATGGGACTGCCGGCGCGTCAAGCGATATCGACCTCCTCGTCCATTTCCGTGGCGACGAAACCCAGCAGTGCCGGTTGAAGCTCTGGCTCGATGGCTGGAGCCTGTGCCTCGATGAAATGAACTATCACCGCACCGGCCACCGCCGCGGTGGCCTCCTAGACGTCCTCGTCATCACCGACGACGACATCGCCAATCAAACCGGCCTGGCCGCGAAAATCGACGCCGTCACCGACGCTGCCCGCCCGCTGCGCCTCGGCCGCTCCGCACACTAACCACCTATTGAAATCCACATTGCAACTGCCATCCTCACTCGGGAGGCGGCGCGGTCCCCAGGACCGGGCGACCCGCGGGCCGGAGGGTGCGAATCACGACGCCCTTGGTGGTCGTCTGGGCTGAAAGAATCTCAAAACCTGTCGGTACCGTGCCGGAGCCGAAAAGCCGCTTACCAGCGCCGAGCACCAACGGGAATTCAATGAGGTTAAGTTCGTCAATCAGCTCGTAGGCGAGAAGCGTCTGCGCCAGGCCCGGCCCGCCCAATCCACACGGTCGAGTGTCCGGGAGGCCACATGTTTGGGCAGCCGGTTGAGCGGTCCCGCTATGGGATCCTTGGGGTCGGTGACGCGCGGCCAATAGCTCGCGAATATTTCATAGGTGCCGCGCCCCAGCAGGAACCCGCCCGCGCGCGAAAACACGTCCACGATGAACGCGCCGCCGGAGGCTTCGTCCATGTGCGGCATTGCCCAACCCCCGTGGAGGAAGCCACCGCTCTGGTCCTCCTGCGGCCCGCCGGGCGCCTGCATAATCCCATCGAGTGTGACGAATGCGGTCATCGTAAGCTTGCGCATGTCGAGAGTCTCCTTTCGAAACGTTGAGTCTTCTGGCTGAGATTCAGGGGGATTCGTTTTGCCTCACCGCTTGGACGACAACAGCGCGAACATTGCGCCTTGAGGATCGAGGCACTGTGCGATCCATTGGCCCCCAGGCACCTCGTGCGGTCCCATGAGCACCTGACCACCGTTCTCCTTAACGCGCGCAATCGCGGCGTCCAAGGCAGTCACGTTGAAGTAGTACAGCCACGACGGTGCCGGGAATTCCGGCATCTTGGTCATCATTCCGCCCACCGGGCCATTGCCGGTGGCGAATATCTGGTAGACACCCATTTCGCCCATGTCCATTGCTTCCGCGGGCGTCCAGCCAAAGATACCTGAGTAAAACGAGAAGGCCTGCTTCCCGTCTCCTGCGTGAAGTTCGTGCCAACCCACATGGCCCGGCGTGCCCGGTGCCACTGGTGGCGGTGGATTCTCGACGGCCCCTTTCATGAGCAGGAACACCGCGCCGTGTGGATCCGCTACGACGGCAAAGCGGCCAACTCCAGGGATGTCTGTCGGCTCCTTGAAGACGCTTCCGCCCGCTGCCCGGAGTCTGGCCACCGCGTCATCGGTATCCGACACGCCAATGTAGCCGACCCACGCGGGCCGGGCATGCGGCTCACAAGCGTTCTCGGGGATGGCCATGATGCCGCCGATATCGGCGCCTCCCGCCGAGAGAATGGTGTAGCCAGCGCCGGGTGCGAATTCGCGGGCAGTGCACTCCAAGACCCGTCCGTAGAAGACCTCCGCGGCCTTGGGATCAGGGGTGTTCAGTTCATACCAGATGAATTTGCTGCTAAACATGATAGATCCTTTCACTTGGGTTTATGAAAGAGCAGTTCCAGATATCGCCTAAGATGAGTGATGCATTCGATTGCGACCTCGGGCCCGCCACGGGCCTTGGCCAGGATGAACGCCCCTTGCAGCACCGCTTGAGTGTAGAGAGCCAGGCTTTCCGCGCTCCACGGCGCATCGGGGACGTAGCGAGCCTTCGCCTCCGCAACGATCTTCGCCACCTCGCCGGCGTGTCCGCTGATGCTTTGCTCGCAAGCGTCCCGGATAGGGGGACAGGTGTCGAATGTCTCCTGCACCAAAGTACCCGCCAGGCAGGTGAACTCGGCCGGTTGACCCTGCACCAGCGCCGCGCGAAAATCGATGTAGGCCAGCAGGCGATCCAGAGGATCCTCGTGTCGGTGGTACGAGGCTCCCCGGAATAATTCCCCCGTAATCGCCGACCAGTACTGGGCAGCAGCGACCGCCAGCTCCTCCTTGCTCCTGAAATGATGGAAGAAGCTGCCCTTGGTCAGGCCAGCCTCAGCGCAGATGTCCTCAATGCGGGTGGCGGTGTAGCCCTTGGCCCGGAACACCTTCAACGAAGCATCCAGAATGCGGGTCTTGGATTCATGAGTTGGAGTCATCGAGGACCGGCTCCCTTCGTCTGTGCCGAGTTTGATAGCATCATGTTGACAGCATACCCACTGGTGGGTATGCTGTCAAGCAGAGTTTGGACAAGTTTAATCATTATTCCCAATGTACTGTCTAACAACAGAATACCAATGAGGGGTGAATCCGAGCCCGACAGATCAAAGCGTCCATCGCAGTACCTGAGGGAAACTCCCAAAAGCGTGGCCGCGATCTCTGATCGCGGTCGGCCGCAGGCCGATCCGGCGCGTATCGAACACAAGCACGCCTATCCAATTGGGGATGGGCACCAGTGCGCGGGCCGTTGGATGAGTGACCGCGAACGGAAGCTCTTACGTCGGCCTCCGGCCTCCCGCGATCGGAGATCGCGGCCACGCTTCTCGGCCCGCCTGAAGGGTGGGCTCCGTCCAGCAGTTACGCTTTCGCCCGTACCACGATGCAGGTACAGCGCGTCGAGTCGAGCGGTACGACTTTCTTCGACACTCGAAACTGAATGACTCGCCCCGTTGTATCGCTGATCGTCAGCCCCGGTGAGAATCCCGACGCGAACTTGGCCACAAGCACGTTAGTTCTGTAGTCGTAGACGCCAGCTTCATCTTTGTTGAAGACCACACCGACAGCCTCCCCAGAGTATTGTTGTTTGTCGATTTGTCGCTGGAAGAGTCGGCTTCGATATGGGCCCATAACTCCCGTTAAGGAATCCCGAAAGAGAAATGCGCCGGCGACGCGTGTTGAATCAACTTCGATTCGAAATACATAAGCCGAGTCTGTCGCCCACGCCCGCGCATTGAACCTGAGTACACGGGACTCGAAGAACGGATGGATGCTGCCCGGCAAATTGTCAGCAGGATCGAGGCCATTGGACGTGTTTCGTGCCATTTGCTCTGAGCACTCCCGTGTGATTTCATCCCAGGTCGTGCCCAGCGTTCTCGCGATAGTTTGGCGCGTGTCCGCGATTGTGGATGATTGAATCACCGAATCCGTCCCTGAGACCGTACGATAAAGACTCAAGACCTGCTCCTCGCCATGCTGCGCCATCAGGCATTGCACGAGAACTCCGCTAAGCGCGTACGACATGTCCACCGTCCCGCTGCCGTTATAGAATCCCTGGTAGGTCAGCACGTCGTCGAAACTGGCCATCCCCGTGCCCATCAGGAATGAACCCATCTGCGTGAGCACCGCCGGTGACTTGCCCCAGCGCCCACCCATCGCCACCGCCAGTCCCTCCTGCAGCCATGGCGCGGTGTACAATGGGACATCACGAAGCGCGAAGTTTACCAGCACATGGACCAATTCATGATAGTGGGGAAGATACCGCGAGATGACGGCATCCAATGGAAGATAGGTCATCCCCTCCGTCGTGAAGCCGGTCATCCGCTTGACGTCGACGCTGTCGCCGAGATAATAATCGATCTTCCACTTCTCAAGCTCACGCACGCGATCCTTCGGTACTGCGAAGACTCCAAGCACCGAATCAACGAATCGGTCAAGGTCCCCCACGGCGTAATCGTTGATCAAGCTGCTGTCTCGGAAATGAATTCGCGCGAATCTTGTTTCGCGCATGCTCCATACACGCGTCGAAGCGTGCACGGGCGACGCCAGCCTCCATTCTTGGCCATCGCGAATGAACTCATAGCGAACGCGGACCGTGCGCCCTGCGGAACTGACCTCTGCTATGGCAGCGGGCTCGCCGTCGGCAACGGTGGTGTCGGTGATGCGCACCGCCGCGGTACCAGTTGCAATCGCTGTGCGGAAGAGCACCAATGGTGATGAACAATCGTACTTTGCTGTTACGCCCTCGAAATGTATGTCCAGTCGCCTGGATCTGAGCACCTCCGGCTGCGTCCACAGCGATTCCGCCGCCACCCAGTTCTCTGATTTCAGAGCTGCGACATACTCCTGTAGCACTTCCCTCGGAGTGCCCGCGATCGTGAGTCCGGGTATGGCCGCTCCAACTAGGACAAGCAGAGTGCGGACGATGTGCGGCAAGAACCCTGGCGACATATGTTGACTTATACACTGGGGGACCATGACAGGCCGAGATTGACGCCCTGGTCCACGGTTGGCGCTTGTATGCCGCGACTACGAGATCGCTTCGTCGCTCCGCTCCTCGCAACGACTGCTGAGGCAAGCCCTGCCAATAGAGTCGCTTTGAAGCGCGGTTCTTGGCGCCGAAGCAATCTTACCGTAACGTACTACAGTTGACTGCATCGAACGCGCGTGTGGCCGCGATCTCCGATCGCGGTCGGCCGAAGGCCGATCTGGCGCATATCGAACACAAGCAGGCGTATCCAATTGGGGATGGGCACCAGTGCGCGAGCCGTTGGATGAGTGGCTGCGGACGGAGACTCTTACGTCGGCCTCCGGCCTCCCGCGATCAGAGATCGCGGCCACGCATCTCGGAACTTTACGCACCCAGCCCAATCTTCTTCAACACCCCATCAAACCGCTTATCCCCCCGCAACGCATCAAACCACGGCCAT
>JACRMA010000125.1 GCA_016235085.1 Candidatus Zixiibacteriota bacterium | reverse complement strand
TATTCCCCGGGCAGCCCACCAGTGGCTTGGCATGATCTTCAACTGTCACGGTGAAGGTGCATGTATCCGAATTGCCGGAACCGTCGGTCACCACCGCCTGCACACTCGTCACACCCAGCGGGAACGTGCCGGAGGCGGGATTGCCCGAAATCGTGACGCCGGGCGCGGTGTACACGATGGCACCGATGCCGGAACAGTTGTCCGACGCAGTCGCCGCACGCGCACCCTGGAAGGTGATCGTGGTGTCGCAACCCGCAGGCGTCGTGCTCGCGGTGATGTTCGCCGGACAGGTGAGCGTCGGCGATGTGACATCCAGCACGGTCACCATAGCGTCGCAGGAATCTTTGAGTGAGCCGTCGCTGACGACGAGCTTGACCAGCGTGGCACCCAATGGGTATGGACCCGCCGGTGTGTAGGTCTTGATCAGAGTGGTGCCATCCGGGTCATAGGAGGCACTGTCGATGTCCGCCGCCGCTGTACAAGCCGGTCCGGCGTTGACGGTTACGCTATGGCAAATCGCCACAGGCGGCTGGTTGACCGCGATGACCGTGATGCGAACCGTGCCGGTGTCGCACTTTGACGGGGCGCCATCGTCGCACACAGTGAACTTCAGCGAATCGGGTCCGCTGTAACCGGCGTTTGGTGTGTACAGAAACGCTCCGGTGCCCGCGTTGAACCCGCTGGTGCCACCGTGGAATGGTCCACTGAGGATCGCGAATGTCTTCGTCTGTCCCGCATCAACATCGGTTGCCGTCAGTCCGGTGACAGTCTTTGCGGTATTCTGATTCGTCGAGATCACCGAATCCTTCGCGACCGGCGCGTCATTGACACAGGTCACATTGATATGTACCCAGGCCGTCGCGCACAGCGGAGAGGTGGCGTTGTCGCAAACCATGAACTGGAGCGAATCCGGGCCGCAGTAGTTGCTATTGGGTGTATAGAGGAACTGGCCGGTCGATCCGTTCATCACGCCGATCACGCCATGGAGCGGCATGATTGTCGCGAAGTAGCTCAGGACTTGTCCGGCGTCAACATCCGTCGCCGGCAGATGCGGCACGTTGATGGCCACGTCTTCCGGTCCGGTCACCGTCGTGTCCGACGCCACCGGTGCGCTGTTGGGCGGAATCGGAGTGCCGACCGTGATCACGCCGGCAGTGAATGATGGTGCGAGTGCGACCGGAGTGCCGCTTGATCTGGCAAACACCAGATGGTTCGCAGGGTTGGTGCAGGTTGTGTCGACAATGAACTGGCCGTTCAGGCCGTTCACGTTGACCGTGAGCCGGATCATGGGAGCTGTTGGACCATCAGCACCCGCCGGAAGATCGACGGGACCGAGGACCTTGCCGCGTGTGAAGAATGCCGACACCGTGGGCGTCGTCACTGCGTGCGAGGTGTCTAAATCAGTCCATGCGATGCGGGCATAACCTCCGGGCTGGTTCTGCTTGCACGTGCCGACGCTGTCACCGTCAAGCTGGTTCGTGACGATAATCTCGTTCAGCTTCCCATCGAGTCGAGTTCCGCTCGGGTACGAGCGCATCATGGCGGTGACCATCGATCCGCCATCAATTGAGCGCAGTTCCAGGGGAACCACTAGGTTCCTAATTGAGACGTCGTTGGAAACAAAGACGCCGATCGTTACCCCGGTGGCGTTCAGGGCGACGCTCTTCGATTCCACGACGACCGAGTTGGCAGCCATGGCGGTGGTACCGCACAGCAGGACCGCCAGGACAACGAGCCAGAGCATGCGTTTCATACGCAGCGACCTCCTTGAAGGTGAATGAACTGATATGTATTTTCACACAGTTGAAAGCTCATGCGGATATCCTGTTGCGACAAGCCAGTGTCCGTCTCTGCCATCATGAAATGAACAGAGGACCACATTGGCGCCGGGGAATAAAAACTCGAAGCACGGTGGAAATCAAATCGGGGAAGCGAATTTATTGTCCCGCAGTGGAACGGCACATGAATCCTGAACTGCTGCCTCCGATCAACATCACTTGTCGAGCAATTGCTCGCATTCCATTGGAAGGCAGTGCGGGGCTGCCTGTCTGGGGATATCATAATGAATTGTGCCAATTTGTCAAGCCTCATTGCTGTAACACTTCACGCCAACCGACCAAACCACCACTTGGATAAGGTCTTGGCGACACCATACCACGCATGGGCCATGCCAATCGACAAGTTTGCAAAGTCACGGTAAAACGGTGTGTAAAGCCGGGACACTCGCATCATTTCTCGTTGGCTCATAACATCTTAATTCCGGGATTGGTTCCTGACATCGGCGCGATTTCCTCCCTCCAGACTGCAGGGGAATGCAACGTTTTGCAACATTGGTGCAGGCGGGCACGGGGGGGGGGCTGACTGACTTCAGCCGGGGTGCCGATGGGGAGGGATGGGCGGTATTGGGTGCCCCATCCGCCGCGGCGGATTGTGGGAGCGTGGTGGGGCCAAGCACGTTGTTGCGCGCGGGTGGGGGCACCTGGCCAATGTTCACCGCGCAGCGGTGAACGGCTTTTGGTGAGTGCTTACACAAGTGCCGGTCAGCCCTCTGGGCTGACGGCAGCAGCGACGGCGAGCGCTGTGGCCGGTGGAGGCACGGTCAGCCCGAAGGGCTGACCCGCACAGGCCAGCAAGGAGAGGGGCCGGGGGTGAGGGCACGGGGTCACGCGCTGTGCGTGACCCCAGTCTGAATGCGGATGTGCGAAGAATACTACAACGTGCTCTGTCCCGGCTTCCATTCGCAGGGCGTGTTCTTGCCGGTCTGCAGCGCCGCGATGGTGCGCAAGGTCTCGTCGACCGAACGGCCGGTGCCGAGATCGTTCACCACGATCGAGCGCACGACGCCCTTGTCGTCGATGATGAACGTACCGCGCAGCGCGATGCCGGCTTCCTCTTTCAGGACATTGTAGGAGCGCGACGCGTCCTTGGTGATGTCGGCGAAGAGCGGAAACTTGAGCGGTCCGAGATCGGACGCCACCCACGCCTTGTGGGAGTAGACCGAGTCGACCGAAGCGCCGACGATTTTGACACCGAGTTTCTCGAACTCGCCATAATGCGCGTTGAAGCCGCGAATTTCGGTTGGGCAGACAAACGTGAAGTCGAGCGGGTAGAAGAAGAGCACCACCCAGTTCTTACCGCGAAAATCGGAGAGTTTGAACTCCTTGATCTCGCCGTTGACAAGCGCCTGGCCCTGCAGTTCCGGGGCGGGCTGGCCGATTTGCACACTCATTTTGTCGATCCTCCATTCTTCAGATGGTCGCTTGCACCCGAGGTTCAGGTACCCCACAATGACAAGCTTGAACCTTACTACCTCACGGGGT
Source organism: Candidatus Zixiibacteriota bacterium (assembly GCA_016235085.1). Classification (GTDB taxonomy): domain Bacteria; phylum Zixibacteria; class MSB-5A5; order WJJR01; family WJJR01; genus JACRMA01. The sequence goes on along the minus strand of JACRMA010000125.1, from coordinate 12,011 downwards.
TCCCAGTCAAGTGCCAGCGGCGAATTCTGCGAGCATATTGACGCTGATGTTCAAGACCGAAAAGACGTTAGCGGGAGATGTATGCAGGGTTGGCACTGCCCACCTTTTCACCCTAACGCAGCGATCCCCGCAGGTGATCGAACCCTTGGGTCGGCAACGACACGGTCCGCCCCAACCGGAGCCCAACCAACTGCTTCTCTGCGGTGATTGTGCCAATTCGCCAGAATTGCCCGCCCGCCTCCGCAAATCGGCGCGCGGCATCGGTTTCCCTGGCGGGGTTGTTGGCGGCAGTAAACAGGAGAACGTAATTCTCACCACCGGTGAGAGCGAGCAACTCAGCGCCGTCCGGATCATTCGGCATCCAGGCGCGCAGTTCATCGGCAATCGGCAGGTGATCCAGATCGAGAGCCGCGCCGGCACCGCTCGCCTTGCAGACGTGCCCGAGGTCGGGGACCAATCCGTCGGAAATGTCAATCGCCGCCGTCGCCCAGCCGGATTCGGCAAGGATCAGTCCTTCACGGATGTGTGCCCGTGGTTTTCGAAACGCATCAATCAGGGCCGGGGGAATGGGAAGGGATGCGTCCTTGACGGACGTGAGCGCGCGAATCGCAGCGGCGGCGGCGCCGAGTTTGCCGGTGACATAGATGCCATCACCGGGATGCGCGCCATTGCGGCGCAGCATCAACTGGCGTTTCTGGCGCCCGATTGCCGTAACGTGTGCCGAGAAACCGCCGGCACGCCCGGAGACATTCCCGCCGATTAGCTCCGCCGACAACTCGCGCAGTCCAATCTGCATGCCATCGGTAAATGCGGCGAGATCAATCTCACCGATCTCCGGGCCGACTTCTACAGATACCAGCGCATGGAGCGGGGCGGCGCCCATCGCCGCGATGTCCGAAAATCCAACATGAACCAGCCGCAGCGCCAGATCACGAAAGGCGATCCAGCCGCGCCGGAAGTGGATGTCCTCCACCTGTGAATCGACCGAGATCGCGAGCGCCTCATCGGCGCTGGATGGACCGAACGGAATGATGGCGGCATCATCGCCGATGCCGATCAGGCCACCGCCACGATCACCGCTGCCAAAGCGGCGCGCCAGTTGTTCAATCCATTCGAATTCGCCAGGACGCATGGGAGTCCGTTTGTCGCCCGACACCGAACGACAAGCATGAATAACTACCGGACCACGCGATGGGTCAATCGGGAATGGAGGCGCCAGGGCGAGCGCATGTGGCGCGGGCGCCCTCGCCCGCGTTCACCGCGCAGCGGTGAACCTCTCTAGGTGAGCGCTGGGACATCGGATGCGCGCTTCGCGCGCACGCGGCCGAGGGCGGCCGCGCCACAAAAGCCCTTACCCCAACCCAGAGGGAGAGGGAGCAGGCTGCCGTGAAGCGCACGAACTGTGCTACACGAACTGTGCTGACGGGGAGCTTTTCTCCCCTCTCCCTCAGGGAGAGGGGCCGGGGGTGAGGGTGCTTCGACGGCGCGAGTCGCGGCCAATGTGGCGCGGGCGCCCTCGCCCGCGTGCGCGCGAAGCGCGCAACTTAAACCTTAGAACACGCCAAGAGCGGTTCATCGCTTCGCACGCACGCGGCCGGGAGCGGCCGCGCCACACCGATTCAGGAAACGACCGGTGTCGCGGTGATGGCCTGCTTGTGCAACGCATCATGCAGGGCAGCCGCCAGGGTCGCGAGATGCACCGGTTTTTGGATGAAGCCTTTCGCGCCCAGACGCATCGCTTCGTCGACACGATCGCTGCACGCGTATCCGGACAGGATGATCGCGATCTGGTCGGGGTATTGTCTCTTGATCCGGCGCAATGTCTCGGTGCCGTCGATGCCGTCCATCACCATGTCCAACAGGAGAATCTCCTGCGGGTGCTGGGCAACGAATTCGACGGCTTCCTCGCCGCTTGCCACCGTCTGGACGACGTATCCCAGGCGCTTGAGTGTGCGCTCGGCGATTCGCCGTTGCATCGAATCGTCATCCACGACCAGCACGCGCTGTCCGGTGCCCATCGGGACCGACGAGTCGGGTGCCGGCTCCGGCGATGGAACAGGATTGACAGGGAAATAGAGGCTGAACGTAGTGCCCTTGCCGGGCTCGCTATCGAAGTCAACGTATCCTTCGTGGTCCTCCATCACCGAGTGGACAACCGCCAGTCCCAGGCCGCTGCCACGCCGGCGGTCGGCCTTCTTAGTGGTGAAGAAGGGTTCGAAGATGCGTTCGACAGCACCGGTGGGAATGCCACGGCCGGTATCGGTGATATCAAGGCGGACGAACTCACCGGGCCGAACGTCCGGGTACCGTTTGAGCGGAGCGTCGAGATTGATCTTCGCCGTGCGGACCGTCAGCGCACCGCCGTCCGGCATGGCGTCAAAGGCATTATTGATCAGATTGTTCAAGAGACGCATGATCTGCGAAGCGCCTCCGCGCACCAAGGGGAGACGCTCGCTCAACTCCCGTGCAATCGTGATCGGTGCGGGCGTTGACACGGTGCGCAGGCAATGCTCGACGAGACGGTTCAAATCGAGCGGCTCCAGATTGTAGTGCCCGCGGCGGCTCATGGTCAGCAATTCCTGGTTGATGTCCGCGATTTGGCGGGCCGCCGCCGCCATGTCGTGCAGCATCTCCTGCAAGCGGGCGTCCGGCGGGAGATGCGGTGCGATCAGCTCCGGGTACGCCACCAGCGGGCCAAGGAGATTGTTGAAATCATGGGCGATCTGCCCTGCCAACTGACCGGCCGCTTCGAGACGCTTGGCCCGCAGCAGTTGTTCCTCGGCCTGTTTGCGGTCGGTGATGTCCACGTCCATACGGATGACTTCGACGACCGTCTTGTCCTCGAGGATGGGGAACATCGCGGAGTATGTGATCCGCGCCGCTCCGTCACGTGTGTGGGCCGCGCGCTCCCGTGGCGTGGACGGCTTGTGCTCGTCCCACACCGTGTGCAATGTGTCCTCAAAGTTCAATGCTTCCTGTTCGGAGAACACCTGTTCCTGAATCTGGCGTCCGATCACATCGGCGGCCTGGTATCCGTAGAGACGCTCGCAGGCGGGATTCCAGGACCGGATGGTGCCGTCGCGCTCCAGGCTCTGAACCGCAACGAGTGGAGTCTGCTGAATCACCGATTCGTACCGGGACAGGGCTCTTTGCAATTCCTCTTCTGCGTGTTTGCGCTCCGAGATATCGCGGGCGAATCCGGCGGCGTATTCGCGACCCTCGTGCAGGACATACGTTGTCATCATCTCGACGGGCAATTCGCTGCCATCGCGACGCCGATGCCGTGATTCGGACGTGTAGAACCCATCCCGGCGGAGGATATCCCAAACGTGCGCCATCCGTTCTGGTGTCGCCAGCGGGTTGATCTTGTCGATCGTTGCGCCGATCAGTTCCTGCTGTTCGTAACCGAGCACGCGGCAGGCAGCATCATTGACATAGACGAATTTGTTGTCGCTGTCGATCCAGTACACGCCATCGTGATGCGCATCGAGCGCGCGCTTGAGGATGACGATTTGCTCCTCAGAGTGCTTCTGTTCCGTGATGTCTTGAACGGTACCAACGGTACGGCGCGGATGGCCCGAATCGTCGTAGTGGGTTTCACCGCGCTCGTGGACATACTTCACCCGGCCATCCGGGAAGAGCAGCCGGTGGACGACGTGGTACGGTGTCTTGTTGGCCAGCGAATCGGAGAACGTGCGATCGACCATCTCCCTGTCTTCGGGATGGACGGTGGACAGGAACATCTCATAGGACGCACCGAACTGGTCTGAATCGATTTCAAATATCCGAAAGATCTCATCGGACCAGACCAGCGTGTCGGTGCTCAAATCCAATTCCCAACTGCCCACCAGCGCGAGACGCTGGGCCTCTTCCAACTGATGTTCCCGGTGGCGCAGGGCGCCCTCCGAGTGAAGGTGTTCGACGGCCATGGCGTACACCGCGGCCAGTTCGCGGATTGAGTCAAGCTGATCGTCCGTATAGTCGGCAGACGGATTGGCCAGCGCGATTTGCCCGACGATCTTCTTGCCGCTTGTCGCCGGCACTGACAGGAATCGTTCAATGGGCACATGTCCCTTTGGGCAGCAATTTTGGAATCCGGGATGATCCGGCGGTGAATTGGTGTAGAACGGTTTTTCCGTATTCAGGGCGTAACCCCACAGGCCAGTGTAACCGTTGAGTCCTTTGGGGAAGACAATGCTCTGTCTGTTGAGAGTGACCTCGCAGCCCGCGTCCATCATCTGCGTCAGTGTATGGGAGATGACATCACCAGATGCCGGATCCACCTCCGCGACAAACCCATGTTTGCTTCCTGTGAGCGCCATGGCCCGTTCCAGCACCAGGCGCGCGATGGAGGCGATGTCTGCCGTGGGGAGAAGCGCGTGTTCGGAGATGTCAACCACGGCCGTTTTGAACACCAGATCGCGTTGCAGCGTCTCTTCGGCCTGCTTGCGTTCCGTGATATCCTCACCGAGGCTGGCTGTCCCGATGACCTGACCCTGCGGATCCCGCAGGATGGTGTTGCTCCAGCGGATGAGTCGGCGCCGTCCGTCCTTCGTCAGAATGTCGTTCTCCTGGTAGGTCGGGATCATGCCCAGCGGCGTGTCGTGCCGGAAGCTGGGGTTGATTTCGGCCCGCACGTCAACCGGGACAAATCGGTCAAACCAGCCTTGGCCGATCACTTCGTCCCGCTGCCAGCCGGTCAGTTTGAGCAGGTGATCATTGCAGAACGTGACTCTGCCGTTGATGTCAAGCGTCAATGCGATCAATTGCACGCCCGTTAGCATCTCCCGGAACCGGCGTTCGGACTCGCGGAGCGCGTCCTGGGTGGCCTTAATCGAAGTGATATCCCGGAAAGATAGGACGGCGGCATAGGGCTCACTCTGGCCCGAATGGTATACGGGACGGGAATTGACCGAGAACCATTGGAGGTCACTCCCGGGGCGGCGAATGCCGACGATCATGTCGGTGCAGGCTTCCCCGGTCCGGATGGCGCGCTCGCTGGGCAGATCCTCGAGGGCAAAGGGCGTACCATCGGCGCGCAGAAATTCCCAATCCTGTGCGGGGGCGGGATTGGCAAGAACCTGTTCCACCGAAATCTTGAGAATCCGCTCGGCCGACGGATTGACGGCCAGTACCCGGCCCCCACGTCCCCACAGCAGGACGCCTTCGTCCAAAGCGTTCACAACGGTCCGGTGCAATTCCTCGCTCTCTCGGAGCGATTGCTGCATGTCACGGACATCGGTCACGTCGACCGCGGCGCAGGTGATGCCAACGATAGCGCCGGTGGGATCGCGTAACGGCTCGGCGGTCAGGTCGTAGATTCGGGGATTCCCCTTGATCATGGTCAGCTTGAATTCGCCCCGGCGGCCGAGCCCGGTTTCAATAACGCTCTTCTTGAAGTGCATCAGCGGGTTCGCCTCCGCCAGAGCCAGGAGATCGTTGTCGGTCAGGCCGATGATGCCGCCTTCGCGCGTGCCTTCCACCGGGTGGTAGACCCAGGTGTAGCGCAGCTCCGAATCCTGATTGAACATCACGATCGGGGAGTTCTTCAGGCAAACACGGAATCGTTCCTCGCTGAGGCGCAGAGTTTCCTCGGCCTTCCTGCGGTCGGAAATGTCGCGGATGAAGGCGCAGTTGATCTTCAGGCCATCCAACTGAAGCGTGGTAATGTTCACCTCAATTTGATAGAGGGTTCCATCCTTGCGGCGGTGAAGCGATTCGAATACCCGGGTTTTGCCCGGCGTCGATCCGGCCCACTCCTCGGCCCACCGGTCTTTGCGGAGCACGGGATCAATGTCGTGCAGAGTCTTCGAGAGCAGTTCCTCGCGGGTGTACCCGAGCCCCGCGCAGGCGGCATCGTTGACGTAAATCAGCCGCGCATTTTCATCCACCCAATGGATGGCCTCGCCGGCATGGTCGACCGAGAATTTCGTGAGTTGCAGATCGCGCTGGACGCGCTTGCGTTCGGAAATATCGCGAACGAAGCTGAACAGGAATTCGTGACCAGACAGATCGACGTAACTGACGGTCGCCTCCACCGGGTGGAGGGACCCGTCCGCATGGCGGGCCTCCGATTCCATCACCACGGTCCCGCGATGGCGAAGATCGTCCCAGAATGTCGGCCACCCGGCCTCGGACAACCGCGGGTCGATATCCCAGATATGTTTGGTGAGGAGAACGGCCCGCGGATAACCCAGGCTGGTCACGGTGATGTCGTTGGCGTACAGGAAGCGGCCGTCGGCGCCGATCTGCGTGACTGCCTCGCCAACATGATCGACCGCAAACTGGGTTGAGCGGAGCTGGTCATTGGCCACCAGCCGGTCTGTGATGTCGACAATGATGGCACGGAATTCCGTGAGCGTATCATGGGTATCCATGATGGGGTCAATCGTCAGACTGACCCAGATGGCCCGCGCGTCGGCGGTGCACATCTGGACTTCGAGATCGGTCAACGAAGCGCCCTGCCACAATCGCTCCGACGACATCACCGACCGTCCGTGGTTGTCCCCGTCGGCTTCGAGGAGCAGACCGGCCATGGGTACTCCGAGGAGCGTCCCGCGTGCGTAACCCAGGATCTGTTCTGCCCGCCGGTTGCACTGGCGAATGATACCCTCACGGTCCACTGAGAGAAATCCACAGGGAGCGGATTCGTAGAGATTGCGGAAGCGCCTTTCGCTCTGGCGCACCGCCTCTTCTGACGCACGCATGGCCAGGAACATTGGGCGGATGGCCGCCATGCCGACAACCAGTACGGCGGAGCCGGTCATGGCGATGATCTCCGCCAGCGGGATCGTGGTTACTTCCCCGGTACCGAGCAGCGTGTAGTATGCGGTGACCGCCCGGCGTACAGCCAGGAGAGACAGTGCCGATGCGACGAGAATCCATGCCTTGCGCCGGCGGGTAATCGGAATGATGCGCAGGGCCATGTAGGCCGCACACGATTGCAGCACCACGGAGATGATCAGGATCGCCATCATATCCGTGTGCCCCCGTGACGCTGGCCGGGGGACATGTGGGACGATTCACGCCGATGGGACAGGCAACAGTCTGAAATGCTGGCTTGTGACGCGAACACGCTCGACCCGTCTGAGAGCAAGGTCTGAATTCGAACGAGCGATGGCTTCGCCGCACTTTAAGACGAGTTACCACCCCTCCGCCGATTTTGGATCAGCCGGTCTCGCTAAGCTGGTCTTAGCCCTCGATTTAGATTATCGACATATAATGTATCTTCTTCACTAATGCCCCGTCCAGGTCGACACCTGCCTTCCGGGTGTATCAGGTTGAATTCCAAGCAATTACACGGCTCGGTAAGGGAGCCGGGGGCGATTGGGAGGCCGAAACGGGCGAACTGCCGGCCAGGTGGCGCCCGATGAATTCCGCGGTCAGGGAAACTCTACGATTTTGCGGGTCTTCGTGCCCGGCGCTGACGGATTATCTCAACGACCGCCGGCAAAACCGAGATCAGGATGATGACAAGAATGACGAGAGTGAAATTGTTCTTCACACTGGGGATATTGCCGAAGTAGTAACCGGCGAACAGAAATACCGCAATCCAGCCGATGCCACCGAAGACGTTGTAGCTCATGAAACGGCCGTAGCTCATACTGCCGATGCCGGCAACGAATGGCGCAAAGGTGCGGATGATCGGCACAAAGCGGGCGATGATGATTGTCCGGCCCCCATACTTCTCATAGAATTGATGTGTGCGTTCGAGGTATTCCTGTTTGAAAAAGCGCACCTTACCGTCGTGGAACACCTTGGGGCCGATGAACCGTCCGATCCAGTAGTTGACTGTGTCCCCGAGCACCGCGGCGGCGCCCAACAGGAAGAACAGGACCGACACGTCCAGCGAACCCTGCGCCGCAAAGGCGCCGGCGGCAAACAACAGCGAATCGCCGGGGAGAAACGGGGTGGCGACCAGACCGGTTTCGGCGAAGATGATGGTGAACAGAATCCCGTAGGTCCAGGTGCCATACTGCTGGATCAATCCGTTGAGATGCCGGTCGATATGAAGGATGAAATCGATTACCTGGGCGATCATCGCACGTCCTTGATCCCTGGGCGCGCCGGGTCGCAATAATCCGCGCCAACACGCGATCTGTTTTTGCCACTCGATGCCGCCTGAGTCGCCATATTGATGCCATCCCGTCCACCCGAGTGGCCGGGGCGACCGAATCTACGGTCGCGGGCCGTATTTTCAAAGCCCGGAACCAGCGGCTGCCTGGAAAGGAGCGATAAGATGCCAACCAAAGTGACACTCATCCCCGGTGATGGTATCGGACCGGAAATCAGCGAGGCCGCGGTGCGGATCATCGACGCGGCGGGAGCAGATATCGATTGGGAGCGCCATGATGCCGGCATGAAGGTCTTCGCCGACTTTGGCAAACCGGTGCCCGATTCGCTCCTGGAGTCGATCCGCCGCAATGGGCTGGCGCTCAAGGGGCCGCTGACCACGTTTGTGGGAAAAGGCTTCGCCTCCGCGAATGTCACTCTCCGCAAAGAGCTTGATCTGTATGCCAATGTCCGTCCCGTGCGCACGCTGGCCGGGATCAAGTCGCGTTACGACAACATCGATCTGATCATCGTTCGCGAGAACACCGAGGATCTGTACTCGGGGATCGAGCACATCATCGCTCCCGGCGTGACCGAATCGATCAAAGTGATCACGGCCCTGGCCTCCGAACGCATTGCCCGTTTCGCGTTCGAGTACGCCCGGAAGCGCGGCCGCCAGAAGGTCACGGTGGTCCATAAGGCCAACATCATGAAGGTTTCGGATGGATTGTTTCTCGATTCGGCGCGCAAGGTGTCGCACGAGTACACGGACATTCAATTCGACGATTGCATTGTCGATGCGCTGTGCATGAAGCTGGTCATGACTCCCGAACGGTTTGACGTCCTCTTGCTGTCCAATCTTTATGGTGATATTGTTTCGGACCTGGCTGCGGGTTTGGTCGGGGGATTGGGTGTGGTGCCGGGGGCGAATCTGGGCGACAAGTGTGCCGTTTTCGAAGCCGTACATGGATCAGCGCCGGATATTGCAGGCAAGGGCATCGCAAATCCACTAGCGATCATCTTTTCCGGCATCCTGATGCTGCGCCGAATGGGGAAAGACGACATCGCTGATCGTATCCGCAATGCCGCGTTCGCGGTTCTCAAACGCGGCGAAATCCGCACCGCTGATTTGGGTGGCAAGGCGACAACGCTGGAGTTTGCGGAGGCGATCGTTAGAGAGCTGTGAGTTCAAATTGCACTCTTGAAGTGCCAAATTGGCACATCAAGTTTGCCAGAGAATTTTGAAAGCCCTAAATGGGGTCGAGGCTCCTGCCGAGCCATGTCTCCGCGCAGAGAGAGGCTCTGCAGTCCGCCGCGGCGGATCGCCCTCCCACCGGCACAATTTCCGCTTCCGTTAGGGGCTAGCCCGCCGCGCCGTTCTCCAGCCGTCCGTCGCGCATGTGAATCGTACGCTCGGTTCGCATCGGCAAATTGGGGTCGTGCGTAATAATCATAATTGTGTGGCCGGCCTTCCACAGCTCTTCGAACAGATCGACGATTTCACGGCCCGAGGCGGAGTCGAGGTTTCCGGTCGGTTCGTCGGCGAGGAGCAGGGGAGGGTTGTTGGCCAAAGCGCGCGCGATGGCGACACGTTGCATCTGTCCGCCGGAAAGCTCCGTGGCTTTGTGCTCCATCCGGTCACCCAAGCCAATCTTCTCAAGAAGCTCAGAGGCGCGCTTGCGTCGTTCCTTGGCGCCGAGACCGCGAAACACCAGCGGCAGTTCGACATTCTCGAGCGCCGTCGAGTACGGGAGAAGATTGAAGTTCTGGAAGACGAATCCGATGCTGCGATTGCGGATTTCCGCCAACTGGCTGAGCGGCAGACGGTCGACGCGCTGGCCATCGAATTCGTAGGTGCCGTCGCTGGGCACATCCAGGCATCCCAGGATGTTCATCAAGGTCGATTTGCCGGAGCCCGACGGTCCGACCAGCGTCATGAATTCGCCGCGCCGCACACTTAGGTCGATCCCGCGCAACGCCTCGACTTTGACTTTGCCGGTGTCGTAGATCTTGCGAACGCCACTGAGTTTGACCATTGTGCCATTGCTGCTCATGATGAAATCCCCAATCGATCTTTCAGACGCCGAATCTCTTCGGCACTTGTGACTCCACGGGGCTGAAAGCCCCTTGTCCGCAACCCGCGCGAACACCGCGGAACTGAAGTCCCTCGTCCGCAAACTGAGCGACGACTGCGGTACAGAATCCCCTTGTCGGCGGGTACGTGTTCATTCGATCTCAACACTTCCGACCCTCCCACTTGCCAAACCACCCGAGATTGCGGACAAGGGGCTTTCAGCCCCTTGCTCTTCACGGGAGCGAGTCGCTTTGACCGCAGATTACTCATACCGTAATGTCTCCGCCGGATTCAGACGGGCGGCGCGTCGTGCCGGGAAATAGCCGGCCGTCAGCCCAATGATAGCGAGGATGACGACCGTGATAATGCCAATCGGAAGCGAGATTGTCGGATTGCCGAGCCACGACATCGACGACGTTGGATCGCGCGGGACAATCGATGCCAAATCGCAAAGAAGCTGTGAAATGAAGATACCGATCGCACCGCCGGAGAAGCAGATCAGGAGTGCTTCCAGCAGGAATTGATTGTGGATCGTTTGCGGCCTGGCCCCCAGCGCCATCTTAATTCCTATTTCCTTGGTGCGTTCCTTGATCACCACATACATGATGTTGGCGACGCCGACACCGGCGATGAGCAATGTGAGGCCGCCAAGAATCCCCATGAAGATCTGCATCCCCAGCATCATCTTGGCGAAATCCTTCTGGTTTTCGATGGTATCCCAGATCGAGAGTGCCTGCTTGTCGGTGGGGTCGAATTGCGCCTTGGCGCCCATGACTTGGTAGAGTCGTGACTTCACCAATTCTGCGGTTTCGGCGTCCCGGGGCTGGATCACCAGATTGTCGAGGTACTTGTCTCCGAAGATCGACTGGTATGTCGTCGCCGGCATGGTGGCTTTCTCGACATCAGGTCCGCCGTACATGCCCATCTGTTGCTTGTTCTGGCCGACACCAATGACCGTGAACGGAATGCGGGAAATGAACACGGTTTGCCCAACCGAGGGTTCATCCCCGAACAGTTTCTTATTGAGTTCGTAACCGAGGAATACGACGCGGCGCTTGTACTCCATGTCCGTGTCGTTGAGATAACGCCCGCCGCGCTCGGCATACTGTACCCGCATGTACTCGTAGGTGGGGTATTCTCCGGTGACGTGCTGGGAGAAGACTTTCTTGCCGTTCACGACATCGACTCCCCAGTTGGAATACTCGGCGCCAACGCGCGAGATTTCCGGGATACTCTTCTTGATCAACTCCACGTCTTCGGGACGGAAATGGATCCGGCGTCCGCGAGGCAGACCCTTGTATGGGATGGATGTCTGTCCCGGCCAGACGATGATGATGCATTCACCGAGGCTGCGCTGATTCTTGCCGAGCTGGTCTTTCAGCCCTTCACCGAACGCGAGCAGCATCAGAATGGAAAAAGTCCCCCAGACGATGGCGGCGACCGTGAGCGTCGCCCGCTTCTTCTGCTTGCGGAAGTCGCGCCAGAAGTATTGGAGGAAGAGTTTCAGCGTCATGATGCGTTCCCAAACCTACAATCGGAGTGCCTCGATCGGATTGCACTGCGATGCCCGCCGCGCCGGGAAGTAACCGGACAGCATGCCGACGATACCCAGAACAAACATCGCGGCAATGGCAACCGACTGTGAGATTTCCGGTGTGCCGATATAATCCTCGACTCTGAAACTTGGCACTACCGCTACCACCGCCCAGGCGAAGAGGAACCCGAGGATTCCACCGATGCCGGTGAGCATGAACGTTTCGATCACAAACTGGCTCATGATAAACCGCGGCTTGGCACCCAGCGCCATCTTGATGCCAATCTCCTTGGTGCGCTCTTCGACGACCACGTTCATGATATTGGAGACGCCGATGCCGCCGACAATCAG
>JACRMA010000132.1 GCA_016235085.1 Candidatus Zixiibacteriota bacterium | reverse complement strand
CGGTTGTTTCGTGACACCGTCGATCCCGTGCTCCTGATCCAATGGAAGGAGATATTCGAGCGCCTGGAGAAGGCGGTCGACCGTTGTGAGGACGTCGCCAATATCGTCGAAGGCGTTGTGATCGAGGCATCCTGACCATGACGCCGATCATGATCGTCATCATTGCGACGGTTGGCATCGCGCTGATCTTTGACGTCATCAATGGTTTTCACGACGCTGCGAATTCGATCGCGACGGTCGTGTCGACGCGCGTGCTCAGTCCCCGTGTCGCCGTCTGGTGGGCGGCGTTTTTCAATTTGATTGCCATGTTTGTCTTTGCACCGCGGGTGGCGGACACGATCGCGAAGATCGTGAAGATCGACGGGCATGATACCGTGTACGTCTACGTGGTGCTGGCGGGACTGATCGGGGCGATCATTTGGGATTTGATCACCTGGTGGCTGGGACTGCCCACCAGCTCATCGCATGCGCTCATCGGTGGCGTGGCCGGAGCAGGTCTGGCGTACAAGGGCTTGGATGTCATTCGCTGGGGCAATATCTGGAAGACCGTCCAGTTCATTCCGCTGGCACCGCTCATCGGCCTTGTCATCGGCTTCATTATTGCGATCATGGTCTACTGGGCATTCCGGCGCTGGCGACCAAGCAGCGTTGACCGGCTCTTTCGCAAAGCGCAAATCCTCTCGGCGGCATTGTACTCACTCGGCCATGGCGGCAACGACGCACAGAAGACCATGGGCATTATCATGGCGTTGTTGATTGCGGGCGGCATCATGGCCCCCGGGACTAAGCTTTCACTCACCAACTGGGACACGATGTGGATCATCCTCTCGTGCCATCTGGCAATGGGGATTGGGACCGCGTTCGGCGGCTGGCGAATCGTCAAGACGATGGGCATGAAGATCACAAAACTGAAACCCGTCGGGGGATTCTGCGCCGAGTCCGCCGGCGCCGCCACTCTCTTCATGGCCACGAATCTAGGGATTCCGGTGTCCACCACGCACACGATCACGGGCGCGATTGTCGGCGTCGGCGCCACCCGCCAGCTATCCGGCATCAAATGGGGCGTCGCCGGGCGAATCGTCTGGGCGTGGATCTTCACGATTCCTGTCGCGGGACTGATATCCGCGGGCTGCTTCTATCTCTGCAAATTCATCGTCGGATTCTAGGCACAAGCAAGTGACGGGAAATGGCGGCGCGTGAATTCGCTTGCCTGTCTCCGAGATAGCCCATTGATTCCCCCCTTGTTAGGTGGCATTGCTTCGTACGCAGTTGCTGTGTAACCGAAGATTTCTTGCGATGACGGTGGGAAGCGTCCCGGTCGGGTTCGTGCAGGAATTACGGCACAGTTCTGGCGTAATCTCAACAGGACGGATTTCGGAATTTGTTGCTGGACCGCCCGAGACGGGCAGATGGCCATGAATGAAAGCGTTAACAGCAATCAAGCTTGCTGGGCAGCTACGCCCACCAGTTTCCGCCTGAGTGAGTGGTTCGGAAAGCGGGGATGGAGTTCATGGCAGCGGCTCCTGGCGCGTTGGGTACACCGTCGCCGGACCAGTGACGGCGCGGAGTGGTTTCCGATTGTCGAGTATGATCCTTACCGATTGGAAATACAAATCGTTGCCCCCCGAGTTCCACTGCGGTTCCTGTTCACCTTCAAAGGATCGGTGCCATCGGACACCGTGAAGCTGGAAACCTGGGTGGACAAGCAGTGGCAGGCCGCGCCCATTGAGTACACCTGGTCGCCGGAGGCGAAGGACACCAAACTGCAAATCCGTTTGAATCGGCTGATCGTTACGCAGCGCGTCCGGCTGGACTTCGGACCCCGGGAAAATGAATTCGATGCGTTTCTCGAAATCCTGGTGGCGGACTACCCCTATCGCGATCGGGATTGCCTTCAGCGGGCACGAACCGAGATCGATGCCAACGACCTCCCGGCAGCGGTACAGATACTGAAAGAGTACCTTACGCATGTGCCCAATCACTTCATCGCCGCGGATCTGCTGGCGAGGTGTTATCTCGATCAAAGCGACCTTTTCAACGCGCAACGGTGGTCGCTGGCAGCTCTTGTCGCCAGCGATGGCCGTCGCGGACGAGACGTCCTGACTGAAACCCACGCCGCCGGCGCGGCAGACCTGCCGGCCGAGGTCGCCCGGTTGCGTGAAGCGTCGAGGGATTGGGAGCTGGAGAAGCACTATGGCGCCGTGTGCCTGCTTTACGAGCAGAATTACTGGCTGGGGTTCGAGCAACTCCATCTGGTCCGGCGGCGCAAGATCATCGATATCCGCCGCAAGGCGGCGGCCCGGCTGATGCACACAATCCGTTTCCGGTATACATCGCATAACGAAATACTCCAATTTGCCCGGCTCCGGGTGCTGGGATCCAACGGCACAATTCAGGAAGTGCCAAGAGAACAACTGGCACTAATCGACAGTCCAGAGAACGACGCCTCGATCTTCACGGAGGAATGGAAGGAAGCCGTATACACTCTTCCCGAGCTGGAGAGCGGCGAAGTGCTGGAGTTGGAGTACCATATCCTTCATTCGAACCGATTTGTCACCGATGGACGGCCGGACTTCTTTATCAAAGCCGATCTGAACCTCGAGCACCCCGTGTGGGAGAGCACCGTACATTTCAAATGTCCGCACTCTTGGAACGTCCAGTGCATCCCCCTCAACGGTGCACCCCCGCCCGTACACACGAACAATGACAGTGAATGGCAGTCGTATCAGGCGACTGTTCATGATCTGGCGTATGACGCGTTCGCCACTGAGTCGGAGGAGCGAGGAATGCGCAGCCCGCTCGTGTGCTGCGCCTGGGGCTGGAAGAACTGGGAGGAATTCGGCCATGACCGGCGGGAATTCTACATCAACCTGCCGGTTGACGAAGTCCCTGAAGTCCTCAAGACCGCAATGGCCAAGGGAGAAACGGCGCAGGAACGGCTGTGCCTGGCATTCGAATGGATTCGTGACCGGCTCAAGTACGCTTCTCTGCCCTCGGCAAAGAAACGCATCGGGAAGACCGGCACCGCCGAAAAGATTGTCGCGACCGGCGTCGGCGATTGCGTGGACCGCGCCTACCTGTTGGGGCTCATCGCGCGTAGTCTCGGATTGGAATTTGAGTATGTCCTTGCGGCGACCAGGGGCGCTCCCCTGGTGGCGGAAGTACCGGCGGAGCAGTTCGACCACGTCTTTATTCGCGTGCGCAGTGGTGACGACTGGTTCTACCTCGATGGCACCAGCGCCCAGACTCCATTCGGGCACGCGCCCTGGGAACAGCAGGGTACGTTCGTGCTGGGATTGGGTCCGCAGATCGGATTGATCGAGGTACCGGTCGATGATCCGGCGGTGAATCGGCTCGCGCTTTCGGAATCGCTCACTTGTGATGAGAGTGGCGGGATGGCCGGCACATTTGCGATCAGTGCCGCGGGCGTTCTCGGGCGAATTCTCGATCGGCGCTGGAAGGGATCATCGATGTCGTACGAGGACCCTGACCGCGCCGCGAAGTTTGCTTTGGGTGAGAACTTCTCCACCGCGACACTGACCGATTGGACCTTTCGAACCGATCCTCTGTTGCGCGATTCGTTTGAGCTGGCCGGGCGCCATCGGCGAGACCCTTTGGAAGACATGGGCGCAAAGCGGTTTGGCGTTCTGGAATGGCATTTCCAGGCCGGAATCCCACTCTCGATCTGGAAGGAGCGAATTTGGAAGGACGTTGCGATTCTGCCCTTGACGCTGACGTTGACGTTGAATCTCGATATCCAACCGCCGCCGGGATGGCGCATCGAAGGGCGCTCGCAGATGACTCATTTCGACAACGAGTTTGCGACGGTCCTCGAGAATGAGTGCTGGGATGGGCCGAAGCTTCGAATCACGCGCCGGTTGATTGTCAAACGCCTCAAGGTCACTGGCGCAGAAGTCGAGCGAATGCCGGAGTTTCTGCGCGCTCTGGAGACCGCGCAGAAACTCAGTTTGATGATGTGCCGGGAGTGAGCAAACGCGTCACATTGTTCTTACTTCATGATAGGCTGCAACACACCGAAGATGTTTCCATCCGGATCCTTGAAGTAGGCGTGGAGACCGATTCCAGGGATTTCGTCGGGACCCAGAATCTTCTGTCCACCGGATGCTTCGATCTTCGCGATTGTTTCGTCCAATGAATCGACCGCCATCGTGAGCGATATCGCCTGCGGGAAATGGCGGTGCATGATCCCGCCGTTGATGCCCACCGTGCCGTCAGGACCAGTGTTGATCAGCCAGTAGGATTGCGGGCTTCCGGTCCAGGTGTTGGTGGTCCACCCGAAGACTTTCTGGTAGAACGCCGCCACCGCCTCCGGGTGTTCGGCGAGGATTTCGAAATGAACGGGTCTGGACATGGGGGCTCCTTTGCGGAAACGGGTGCATGAAATAAGATCAGTCGTCTCGAAAATTACGATTTGGAGAGGATTGGGTTCAACGCAAATTGTTTATCGACTCGAAAGAGGTGACTGGATGGCCAAGTGACTTATGAAAGAGAATTGAGGCTAGAGCCCTTCGTCTACCGGCCTGAAGGCCGGTGTTAGCTGAGGCGCGCTCAATCGGGCAAAAGCCAACGGATCTGTGCCAGTATCACCTAACACCGGCCTTTAGGCCGGTGCCAGCCGTGGCAGCCTCACTCTCGCGTGTATGGTTTCATGTTGCGCGGTTTGCGGCAATCTCCGATGATGCCCCGGAGAATACGGCCGGAGAGAGGCACCGATGCCACCTGCCTGGCCGTGGGGAGGCGTGATGAACTGGCTCAACTTGCTGTTCGCTGCGATATTGCTCTTCTTCCTGTTTCACGGATTGCGCCGTGGCTTCGTCCATGAGATTCTTGAGACAATCGGTATGATTCTGGCTGCGGTGCTGGCCTATCGACTGATGCCGGCTGCTACCAAGCTGATCGGAATCACCGAGGGGCCACCCGGAGCCAAGCAAGCAATCGTCTGCCTGGTCTTGTTCATTCTGCTCATGATCGTAGTCGGGTTCATCGCGCGGGCGGCAAGGAAGGCGGTTGAATCGGCCGGCCTGGGCACCATGGATCGCATCCTCGGCGGCGCGGTGTCGCTGTTCAAAGGCGGGATTATTATCGCCGGAATCTGCTGGGCATTTCTTTGGGTTGGCGGCAAAGGCGAGGAAGCGGTCAAGAACTCGGTCATCGCCCGCGTCGATCTCAACGCCTACCAGTGGCTGAGCAATCTGTTGCCGGACGACTGGGAAAAGCAGGTCAGGGATTTTGTGCGCGACAAGATTTGATACCGTAAACCCACATGAAGATCTCTGCGTGCAAGGGCGGCCTTGTGTGGCCGCGATCTCTGATCGCGGCGGGCCGAAGGCCCGTTCATAGCCCATCGAATCAGAACGGCGTCGCCAATGGGTGGGTGGTGGGTCGAAGGAAGGGTTGCGGTAGGGTGGCGTCT